>NZ_JBSGCA010000040.1:3531-65991 GCF_053601535.1 Nocardia sp. NPDC004718 | reverse complement strand
GCCGCCGCCGCGGCCCCGGGGTGGCGTGCGCTGCCGTTCGCCGAGCGCGCCGCGATCTTCCTGCGCGCCGCGGACCTGCTGGCCGGCCCGTGGCGCGAAACCATCGCCGCCGCAACGATGCTGGGCCAGTCGAAGACGGCCTACCAAGCCGAGATCGACACCCCGTGCGAGCTGGTCGACTTCTGGCGGTTCAATGTGCACTTCGCTCAACGAATCCTGGCGGATCAGCCGATCTCGGCGCCCGGAGTGTGGAATCGGATGGACTACCGGCCGCTCGAGGGATTCGTCTACGCGATCACGCCGTTCAACTTCTCCGCCATCGCGGGCAACCTGCCCACCGCACCCGCGCTGATGGGCAACACCGTGGTGTGGAAACCGGCTCTCACCCAATCGGTGGCGGCGTACTGGACGATGAAGCTGCTCGAGGCGGCGGGACTGCCGCCCGGCGTGATCAACATGGTGCACGGCGCGGGCCCGGAGGTGTCGGAGGTGGCACTGGCCGACCACCGGCTCGCGGGCATCCACTTCACCGGATCCACCGCGACGTTCCGCCACCTGTGGCGCACCGTCGCGACGCATCTCGACCGCTACGACTCCTACCCGCGCCTGGTCGGCGAGACCGGCGGCAAAGACTTCGTCGTCGCGCACAGCTCCGCCGATCCGGACGTACTGAGTACGGCCCTGATCCGCGGCGCGTTCGACTACCAGGGCCAGAAGTGCTCGGCCGCCTCGCGCGCTTTCCTGCCGCGGTCGGTGTGGGACCGGATGGGCCGCGAGTTCATCGACCGGGTGGCCGGGCTCAGCTACGGCGACGTCACCGATTTCGGTCACTTCGGCGGCGCCCTCATCGATCGGCGGGCTTTCGACAAGAACACCGAAGCCCTCGCGCGCGCCAAGGCGACCCCGAGCCTGACCATCGCCACAGGCGGCCACGCCGACGACAGCGTCGGCTATTTCGTCGAGCCGACCGTCCTGCTCGGCGACGACCCGACCGACGAGGCGTTCCGCACCGAGTACTTCGGTCCGATCCTGGCCGTGCACGTGTACGACGATTCGGTCCGCGGGTCGTTCGAGTCCGTGCTCGACCTGATCGACCGTGGTTCGCCCTACGGCCTGACCGGCTCGGTCATCGCCCGGGATCGCGCGGCGATCGCCACGGCCGCCGACCGGTTGCGCTTCGCGGCGGGCAACTTCTACATCAACGACAAACCCACCGGCGCGGTCGTCGGCCAGCAGCCGTTCGGCGGGTCGCGCGCGTCCGGCACCAACGACAAGGCAGGCTCGGCACAGAACCTGCTGCGCTGGACCTCCGCTCGCACGATCAAGGAAACCTTCGTCCCCGCGACCGACCACCGCTACCCGCACCAGGAGTTGTGATGGCCTTCTCCGGACTGCTGCGGCCCGCCGTGCTGGCGGCCTCCCGCTCCCCGCGCGCGGAGCGCGCGATCACCCGCATACCGGCCACCAGGAAGGTGGTCGACCGTTTCATCGCGGGCGAGACCGAGGGCGACGCGGTCGCCGCGACCTCGGCGCTGCTCGGCTCCGGCCGCTCGGTCACCATCGACTACCTCGGCGAGGACACCACCGATCTCGACCGCGCCCGTGGCACCGTCG
This sequence comes from Nocardia sp. NPDC004718, assembly GCF_053601535.1. Classification (NCBI taxonomy): domain Bacteria; kingdom Bacillati; phylum Actinomycetota; class Actinomycetes; order Mycobacteriales; family Nocardiaceae; genus Nocardia; species Nocardia sp. NPDC004718. Next base: position 64,377 of record NZ_JBSGCA010000040.1, on the reverse strand, counting down.
CACACTATCTGCGGCTGTTGTCGGCACTGGCGCGACTGCGGGCCGTGAACGATCCTCCGGTGCCGCAGCTGGAAGTGTCGCTGAAACTTTCCGCACTGGGCCAGTCGCTCCCGCAGAACGGATACGCCATCGCCCGGGAGCACGCCTACGAGATCTGCACGGCGGCGAAGTCCGCCGGGGTCTGGGTGACCGTCGACGCCGAAGACCACACCACCACCGACGCGACGCTGGCGATCGTGCGCGAGCTGCGTTTGGACTTCCCATGGCTCGGCACGGTCTTGCAGGCCTATCTCAAACGCACCGAGGCGGACTGCCGCACCTTCGCGGGCCCGGGATCGCGGATCCGCTTGTGCAAGGGCGCCTATCGCGAACCCGCGTCGGTGGCCTACCGGAGCCGTTCCGCGGTGGACGAATCCTACCTGCGGTGCCTGCGGGTTCTGCTGGAAGGCAAGGGATACCCGATGATCGCCACACACGACCCGGCGCTGATCGATGCCGCGCTGCGCCAGGTGCGGGAAAGCGGCCGGAAATCAGGCGATTTCGAGTTCCAGATGCTGCACGGCATCCGCGACACCGAACAGCGGCGCCTGGCCGGAGTGGGTCACACACTGCGCGTCTACGTGCCCTACGGAGACCAGTGGTACGGCTACTTCATGCGCAGGCTGGCCGAGCGCCCCGCCAACATCGCGTTCTTTTTGCGCTCCTTGCGCGACCGCTGAGCGGGAGCGCGGACGGGCGAAGCCCACTGAACCGAGTCACCAGCACTGGCACGCTTTTCGCCGCCGCTTGCGGCGCCACGCGACCATACTGGCGGAACACACGGTTTCGACCGGGTACGTGCCGTTGGCGCTGGAGAAAACGAACACAGCTTTAAGGAACAGAATGGTCCTCGCTCACCTACGCGCCCAGATGACGCGCCGCAAACCGCTCGGCGAGGTCGAGGACGAAGCCGCCGCGGCCGACGAGCAGTTGTCGCGGTCGCTCGGCCTGTGGCAGCTCACCGCGATCGGTGTCGGCGGCATCATCGGCGCGGGCATCTTCACCTTGGCGGGCGCGGTGGCGCACTCGGTCACCGGGCCTTCGGTGTTGATCTCGTTCCTCATCGCGGGTGTGGCCAGCGCCGCCGCCGCGCTGTGTTACGCCGAGTTCGCCGGGATGGTGCCCAAGGCCGGGTCCGCCTACACCTACGGATACGTGTCGCTCGGCGAGATCGCGGGCTGGTTCATCGGCTGGGATCTGCTGCTGGAGTACGTCGCGGTCGCGGCGGTGGTGGCCATCGGAGTCTCCGGCTACTTCAAATTCCTGCTGGAACAGGTCGACATCGCATTGCCGGATTGGATGCTGGGCGCGGCGGGAACGGGGGACGGCCACGTCGTCGACGTGTTCGCCATGCTGTTCTGCCTCGGCACAGCTTGGCTGCTCTCGCGCGGCATCCGCAGCGTCGGCCGGTTCGAGACCGTCGCCGTCGGCATCAAGGTGGCCCTCGTCGTGCTGATCATCGCGCTCGGCGTGTTCCACATCGACAGCTCGAACTACACCCCCTACTTCCCGTTCGGCACGGGCGCGGTGTGGACGGGCGCGGCCACCGTCTTCTTCGCCGTGTTCGGCTACGACGCGATGAGCACCGCCGCCGAGGAGTCCACCGAGGGCAAGAAGCATCTGCCGAAGGCGATCATCTATTCGCTGGCCATCGCCATGGTCCTCTACGTACTGGCGACCCTGGTGCTCACCGGCATGCAGAAGTACACCGAGATCAGCCCGACCAGCGGGTTCTCCACCGCGTTCGAATCGGTCGGGCAGCCGGGCGTCGCGAACATCATCGCGATCGGCGCCATCATCGGCATCGTCACCGTGGTGCTCACCTTCATGCTCGGCGTCACCCGCGTGTGGTTCGCCATGAGCCGCGACGGGCTGCTGCCGGAATGGTTCGCCAAGACCCATCCGGTCCGGAAGGTGCCCACCCGGGTGACCTGGATCGTCGGCATCGGAGCGGCGCTGATGGCCGGACTGCTGGACATCACCGTGGTGGCCGAACTGACCAATATCGGCATCCTGATGGCCTTCATCGTGGTGTCCGTCGCCGTGATCGTGCTACGGCGCACCCGCCCCGACGAGCCGCGCGAGTTCCGCCTGCCGTTCATGCCGGTCGTGCCGCTGATCGGCATCGGGTTCTCGATGTATCTGATCTGGTCGCTGCCGTGGGAGACCTGGGCGCGCTTCGTGATCTGGCTGGTCGTCGGCCTGATCGTCTACTTCACCTACTCGCGCACCCATTCCAGGCTCGAGCGGCCCCGGCTCGCCGCGGCGGAAGGCCCCGCGCCTTCCTGACCGCGGGTCGTCGGCGGGTACCCCATTGCGCAAAGGTCGCTCGACTGCCTACGGTCGAAAACGTCGGCATCGGCGGCAGCCGCGACGTCGCGCGGCTCGGAAGGAGCGGTGGCGGATGGATCTGCGGGAGGTCGTGTCGGCGGGTGTGCTCGAACAGCGCGAGTTGCTGGCCCAGGGCGCACTTTCGGCGGAGCAACTGATCGAGGCGACGCTCGACGAAATCGATGCCGCGGCGGGTCTCGGCGCGTTCACTCATGTCCTGCGGGATGAGGCCAAGGCGGCGGCCGTCGAGCGGGACCGCGAGCGCGCGGCGGGCGAGCCGGTCGGCCCGTTGCACGGGGTGCCGGTCGCGGTGAAAGACGAGTTCGATGTCGCCGGCGTGGTGACCACCTTCGGCACCAGGGCGAATGCCACGCCCGCCGTGGCGGACGCCGAAGCCGTGCGCAGGCTGCGCGCGGCCGGGGCAATCATCGTCGGCAAGACCGCGATGCCGGAATTCGGGCAGTGGCCCTACACCGAGTCCAGCACCTTCGGCGTCACCCGCAACCCGTGGGATCCGAGCCGCTCCGCAGGCGGATCGAGCGGCGGGTCCGCTACCGCGGTCGCGGCCGGGCTGGTGCCGGTCGCGCTCGCCGGCGACGGTGGCGGGTCGATCCGGATCCCGGCGGCTTGTTGCGGATTATTCGGTCTCAAGCCGCAACGCGGGCGTGTGCCGATGTCCCCGAACGAGCACCTGTGGTGGGCGTTGGGCGCCGCCGGGCCGCTGACCCGCGGCGTGCTGGACTCCGCCGTCGTCTACGACGTCATCCGTGGCAGCACCCCCACCGACCGGTTCCGGGCACCGGAACCGCCGACCTCGTTCGAGGCGGCGGCGCGCGAACCGGCCCGGCCGTTGCGCATCGGCTACAGCACCAAAGCGCACGCCCTGATGGCGAAACTCGATCCGCAGCATGTGCGCGCCGTCCGCGACACCGCGAAACTGCTCACCGAACTGGGCCACACGGTGGCGGAGATCGATCCGCACTACCCGGAATCCATGCACGCGTTCTTCCCGCAGTTCTTCGGCGGCGTGCGCGCGGAACTGGCCGAGATCGATCATCCGGAACTGCTCGAACGCCGCACCAAGCAGACGATGGCACTCGGCGCCTGGGCGCGCAGGCCGGTCATCGAATGGGCGATCCGGCGCGCGGAGGCGTTGACACGCAAGATGGATCGCGTCTTCACCGAATGCGATCTGCTGCTGACTCCCACCATCGCGATCCGCCCGCCGCTGCTCGGCGTGCTCGACGGGGCGAATTCGGTACGAGCTCAGCTCGCTTCGATTCCGATGGTCGCCTACACCGAACTGTGGAATGTCACCGGTCACCCCGCCGCCTCGCTGCCCGCCGGCGTCGGTGACGACGGGCTGCCGTTGTCGGTGCAGCTGGTCGGCCCTACGAACGGCGAGACGACGATTCTTCCGATCGCCGCGCAACTCGAGCACGCGCGCCCGCATCCCCGTCCGGCGATCCTCTCGGCCCGCTAGCCGACCCGGGCTCGGCCCTCCCATCAGCGGCCATAGCACCGCAGAAGGTCCGTCCACCCCTGGCAAACCCGCCGCGAACCCCCCGGTAAGATACAACTTGTGTCTAAGATGTATTCATCCGCTGAGCAGGCCTACCGCGCCGTGAAGGAGCGCATCCTGTCCGGCGCGCTCGCGGGCGGGGAGCTGATCAGCGAGGGCGAGATCGCCGCCGACCTGGGCACCTCCCGCACGCCGGTGCGCGAGGCGTTCCTGCGGCTGGAGACCGAGGGGTGGATGAAGCTGTACCCGAAGCGCGGCGCGCTGGTGGTGCCGATCCCACCCGACGAAGCCGAGCACGTCGCGCACGCCAGGTATGTGGTGGAGACCGCCGCGGTTCGCAGCGCCACCGTGAACGACCCCGGCATGCTGGTCGAGACGTTGCGTTCCTCGATCCGGCGGCAGCGCGAACTGGCCGCCGCGGGTGATCTCGACGGCTTCGCGCTCGCCGACACCGACTTCCACCGCACCTACGTCCTAGCCGGTGGCAATCCGCTGCTGTCGGGTTTCTACGACTCGCTGCGGGAACGCCAGCGCCGGATGAACAGCGTCGCCCTGCGCCGCGGCCCGGTCGACATCACCCGGATCATCGAGCAGCACGCGCGCCTGGCCGACCTCGTCGCGGCCTCGGACGTCGACGGGTTCGCCGACGCGCTGGTCGAGCACCTGTCCGGCGTGCACCAACTGGAACTACGAGGCCGGTGATGGCGACACTCACCGTCACCGCGCCCCGCGATCGGGTCGTCTCCAGCCGATGGCGGGGCGTCGCCGCCGCGATGTTCGCGATCGCTTGGGCCGGAAACGAATTCACGCCGCTGCTGGTGATGTACAAGAGCGACGGGCTGGCGGCCACGACCGTCGACCTGCTGCTGTTCTACTACGTGCTCGGCATCGTGCCCGCGCTGCTGATCGGCGGCCCGCTGTCGGATCGCTACGGCCGCCGGGCCCTGCTGCGGCCGGCGCCGCTGATCGCCGCGGCCGGATCACTGCTGCTCGCGTTCGGGTCCGCGTCGGTGCCGCTCCTGTCGGCGGGACGAGTGCTGTGCGGCATCGCGCTCGGGCTGGCGATGGCGGTCGGCGGCAGCTGGCTCAAAGAGTTGGCGCAACCGCCCTACAGTCCGGAGCTTCCCGCGGGCACGGGCGCGCGCCGTTCCGCGATGAGCCTCACCGCGGGCTTCGCCATCGGTGCTTGCTGCGCCGGTGTACTCGCGCAATGGGCGCCGTGGCCGAACACCTTGGCGTACCTGATCAACGTAGGCCTGTGCCTGATCGCCGCCGTGTGGGTCCGGCGCACCCCGGAAACCGTCCCCCGGCGGCGGAATGCGGGGAGCCTCCGCGACGACCTGCGCATTCCCGCGGCGGGGCACCGGCGCTTCCGCACGGTGGCATTGCCTGCCGCGTTGTGGCTGTTCACCTCCGCCGCGGCGGCCTACGCGGTGCTGCCCGCGCTGATGGCGCCTCGGGTCGGCGCGGCGCCGATCGCGTTCTCCGCCATGATCTGTGTCATCACCCTCGGCTGCGGGTTCGCCGTCCAGTCCGTCGCCCGCCGGATCGACCGGCCCGGCACCGCGCGGGCGGCGACGGTGGCACTGATCGCGGTCACGATCGGGATGGCGCTCGCCGCGACGGCTTCCGGTCTGTTGACCCTGTGGGCGACGGTGGCCGCCGCCGTGGTGCTGGGAGCCGGCTACGGAATCGGTCTGGTGGCCGGGCTGCAGGAGATCGAACGCATCGCCCGCCCGGACGACCTGGCCGGGCTGACAGCCGTGTTCTACTCCGCGAGCTACTTGGGCTTCGGCACCCCGGCCCTGCTTACGTTCCTGCACGACATGTTCGGTCTCGGCTATCCGGCGATGTTCGGTGCGGGCGCGCTCGCGGCGGCCGGATGCCTCGGTCCGGTGCTGCGCGACTATCGCGCCTGACGGTCACCGATCCGCCGCGCCGCTCTCAGCCTTTCGGCGTCAGCAGGACGAGCGGAATCTCGCGCGTGGTCTTCGTCTGATAACCGGCGTAGACCGACTGCGCGGAGGTGACCCGGGGCCACAACGCCGCGCGCTCCTCGCTGGTGGCCACCCGAGCCGTCATCGGCACCTTCGGCCCGTTGCGCACCGACACGACGACGTCCGGGTTGTCGCGCAGGTTCAGGAACCACGCCGGGTGGACGGGGTCGCCGCCCCGCGAAGCGACCACGACATAGGTGTCACCGTCGACGATCGGCGCCGTGAGCATCACCGCGTGCGGCCGGCCCGATTTGCGGCCGGTGGTGGTGAGCTCGAGCGACGGCATGCCGGAGAAGTCGTTGCCCAGTTTCCCGAAGCTGATCTTCAGTAGGACGCGGTGCGCCGTATTCATGGCTTTCAGCGCGAAATTCGAGGGCATACGATCCTCACGATCGGCTCGACGGGTGGTTCTGCTCGACGACCCCCGCGACGGGAGATCACGAATCGGACTGTACCCGAATCGGCGCGGCTCGCTCAGCGGGCGGACCATCCCGACCACCGCGCCACATCGATGGCTATCACCGGGCCCGGTGGCGGCTGCTGTTCGTACTGGGAGTAACGCGCGGTCAAGTGAGCGATCGCCGCCTGCGCCTCGGCGCCGTCCGCGATACGAGCCGTACCGTCGGCGCGAGCCCACCACAGCTGGGTCCAGTCGTCGCCGTAGCGGTCGACGAGCACGGCGACCGCAGGGTTCGCCGCGATATTGTCCAGGCGGCGCAGCGCCGTGGTCGTCTTCGGTTTCGCGTCGACGCTGGTGTAGACGACCTCCCCCGCCACTGCGAAGACTATGGGCACCAAATGCGGGCGCAGTTGCGGCGAAACCGTTGCCAACCGTGCGACCGGACTGGTCGCGAATCGTTTGCGCGCCTCCTCGGAACTCAGCCGCACACCCGCCTCCTCGAGCTCGCCGTCCCCGGAAATCGGGGATCGAGTATGTTCCGCCCCCTATGCAACCGGACATTTGCCGTGAAATCACGGCGATCGACTACTACCACGCTACGGTCGAGTCAATGTGTGACCCGTCAAGAGGCTATGTCGTCAGAAGGTGGAGGCGGTTGTGGAAATCGATATCACTGCCCGGCTGAACCTAGCGTTCGAGATGTGGGAGCGTGCGCACGGGCGCCCGCTCGCCGACGATACGGTCGAGACATGGGTGACCGCAGCCGGGTACGACCTGGAACCAGGTCACCTGACGAAAGTTCGACGCGGTCAGGTCGCCACGCTCCCGGAGCAGACCCGGGCCGGGCTGGCCCACGTGTTCGGGCTCGACCCCAACTATTTCGTGTTCGATCCCGGTCCCGACCGGGCCTGCGACGCCGAAGTGATCGCACACCTGGACAATTCGGCCCTGCGCCGCCTCGGACAGGCCGTGAACGGCGTATCGCTGCGCACCCTGCTGTACCTGGAGTCCGTCGCCGAAGTACTCCGCCAGGCCGACGGCCTGCCCCCGTGCGAGCAAACCGCACAACTCTGATCGAACGACAGCGGCTCGGCTTCGGCCCCCCGGGAAGCCCGGCGGGCCGGCCACACCGCCCCGGCGCCACCGCCACTCGCGGGCGCGATCACATGACGCGTCGATAATTCAAGCTTGCAATATCGCATCGGTAATACGGCCGCACACAGGACGCCCCGGCACACCGATAGTGAATTCTAGGCAAACGTTAATTTCCCATTTCGCACCGAGCGCGTCGCCGTGTAGCACTTTTCGGCGCGTCGTCAGCGTAATCCGAGCATCGACACGGCAGCGGAATATCCGCCCGCGCCGCTTTCCCGCGAAATACGTCCGAGTGGCGCCGCACCGCCCACCCCGCTATGCTCGGGCCGCGATATTTCGAAACTGCTTGTCGGTCTGCGTATTTGGGGTGCCGAGGCACGCAGAAGGGGGCAAGTTTGCCGTTTCCCGGCGGCAAACGCGAGTGCGGAAGTACGGAACTTGTCAGAGTTGTTGAATCCGGCTGTGAGTGGGCCCGGCGAAGACGCCGTCCGGCATCCGAAACCGCCGTACGCGACATTGTGGGCCTGCGTTGTCGCGACCGCTGCCGTCGTCACGGCGGCGGTGTACTACGCGCCCGCCGAATTCCGGATACCACTCGCGGCAGGCGCCACCGCCGCCGCCGTCGCCCTGTGCGCCGCCACCACGGCGGCCGTCCACTTCCATCGGCAGGCCCGGCACGCCCGGCGGGACGCAGACCGGGCCAGGGACGACCGAGCGCTCGTCGCCAGCGGCGCGGAGGCCGAGGTCACCGCCGCGAGCGCGGCGGTCGCCGAATACGAAGCGCGCGCGAAGAGCAGCGATAGTCGTCGCGCCGCGGCCATGGCGGCCTTCGCGGGCGCGGCGGGCCGCATGCAGGCGATGACCACCAGCATGCTCGCGGAGCTGCGCGAGATGGAGCACCGCCACGGCGACCCCACCGTGCTCGCCGATCTCCTGCAACTCGATCACCGCACCGCTCGAGCGGGCAGGCTCGCCGACAGCATCGCCGTGCTCAGCGGCGCGCGATCCGGCCGCCGCTGGGCCAAACCCATTGCGATGGAATCGATTCTGCGTGGCGCGATGGGACGTGTCGCGGGCTATCAGCGAGTCCGGTTGCGCGCGATCGCCGACATCGCGGTCTCCGGTCACGCCGCGGAAGGCGTCATGCACGCGCTCGCGGAACTGCTCGACAACGCCTGCAACTTCTCCCCGCCCACCACCGAGGTGCACGTCTACGCCGCCGAGGTTCCGGCGGGCGTGATCATCACCATCGAGGACAGCGGATTGGTCATGAGCGAGTCGGCGCTGCGCCGGGCCGAGGCGGCGGTCTCGGCCGGCACGACGGACGCCCGCGGGGCCGGAGCCGACCTGTCCTCGCTGACCGGAACCAGGCTCGGCCTCGCCGTGGTGGGCAATCTGGCGCGCAAGCACGGGCTTACCGTCTCCTACCGGCCTTCCGCCATCGGCGGCACCGCCGTGGTCGTGGTGATCCCGCGGGACCTCACCACCCGCGCGGAACGGCCGCAGCCCTCCACCACGGGCACGCTGCCCGTCGCACGGGAGCGGTCTCGCGCAGCCGCGCCGCTCGATCACGAATCCACCGATCCGGAGCCCGTGCGTCCGTCGCCCGCGGTGGACGCTCCCGCCGTCGCGCCGCGAGCGCTGCCCAAGCGGCGTCGCGGCAGCACGCTGGCCGCTGTCCATCCCGAGGGCATCGGCGCACCGGAGGCCGCCGCACCGACTCCTCCTCCGGCACGACCGGACTCGCTCGGCGCGTTCCAGCGCGCGGTGTCCGGGCCCACGACCGGCAGCGCCGCCACCACTCCCCCTGCCCCCTCCGTCTCCATGGAGAACGAACGATGACCACCTCCGAGACCGCCCAGCTGAGCTGGCTATTGGAACAGCTGCTCACCCGCACACCGCGCACCAGACACGCCCTGCTGCTGTCCAGCGACGGGTTGAAGATCTGTCACACGCCCGAACTCACCGTGGACGGGGCCGACCAGCTCGCCGCCATCGCGGCGGGCATCCAGAGCCTCTCGCACGGCGCGTCGGTGGAATTCGGCGACGGCCGGGCCGGGGTGCGCCAGTCGATGACGGAGTTCTACGGCGGCATCCTGTTCATCGTCGAAGCGGGGCTCGGCGCGCACATCGCGGTCGTCGCCGCCGAGGACGCGGACGCCGGGCTGGTCGGCCACAATATGCGCGAGCTGGTGGAACAGCTCGGCGAACACTTGGCGGCCACACCGCGCTTCCCGGGAGCGGGCGTGTCGTGAGCAGACCAGGCCGCGACGACGACCCCGATCGGCTCTACACGCTGACCGGCGGGCGCAGCAAACCGGACTCCGACGCCTTCGATCTGGTCACCCTGGTGGTCAGCGAGTGCGCGCCGACGCCGGGCATGCAGTCCGAGCACGTGGTGATCCTCGACCTGTGCCGAGCTCCGACCGCCGTCGTCGAAATCGCGGCCGAGCTGCGGATTCCGGTCGGCATCGCGACCATCCTGCTGTCGGATCTGCTGCACGCGGGCAAGATCACCGTGCGTCCTCCGCAGGCCGGTCCGTCCGACTCGCCATGGCATTGCCTGCCCGACACCACGACGCTCGAGAAGGTGCTCGTTGGACTCCGCAAGCTCTGATCGGCGTCCCGCCCGCGCGGACGCGCCCCTGCACCGTGCGACCACGCGGGGACTGAAGGTCGTCATCGTCGGCGGTTTCGGCGTCGGCAAGACGACGATGGTCCGCGCGGTCAGCGAGATCCGGCCGCTCGATACCGAGGCGATCATGACCGACGAAGGACTGGAGATCGACGATCCCAGTGGCGCGCCGGGCAAATCGACGACGACCGTCGCCTTCGACTTCGGGCGCATCACCATCGATGACGAGCATGTGCTGTACCTGTTCGGCGCACCGGGACAACAGCGGTTCCGGTTCCTCTGGGATCGGCTGTTCACCGGCGCGCTCGGCGCGATCGTGCTGGTCGACCCGCACCGGATCGCGGATTCCTGGTACGCGGTCGACCGGCTGGAACACCAGAAGACGCCGTTCGTCGTCGCGTGCAACGACTTCGGCGAGGGCCACCGGCCCGACGAGGTCCGCGACGCGCTCGACCTGGATCGGCACGTGCCGGTGATCGACTGCGACGCCCGCTCCCGCGAGTCCGGCAAGGGCGTCCTCATCACCCTCGTCGAACACCTCTATTCCCGCGCGCCGTCCCCGGCGGCCCGGCGCCCCTTGTTCCCCACTCCGGAGGCCGCGTCATGACCACGCCCGCGCCGAGCTCCGCCGACAGCTGCCCCGTCGGCACCGCACCGGTCACGTTGAGCGGCCCGCGTTTCCATACCGACCCGCATCAGCTCTATCACGAGATGCGCCGGGAGCACGGACCGGTGGTCGCCGTGGAGCTGCCCGGCGGCGTCCCCGCGTGGCTGGTCATCGGCTACCGCGAATTGCATCAGGTGACCAACGATCCCGAGTTGTTCCCCCGCGATGTCGGGCGGTGGAACCAGTGGCCGAACATCCCGCCGGACTGGCCCTTGCTGCCGATGGTCGGGCAGCCGATGCCGTCGATCTATTTCACCGCGGGCGCGGAGCACCGCAGGCACGTGGCGATGGTGGAACCGGCATTGGAGACCGTCGACACCTTCGAATTGCGCCGGACCTGCGAGGACCTGGCCGACCGCCTGATCGACGCGTTCTGCGGCAGGGGCGAAGCGGAGCTGGTCGCCGATTTCGCCGAACCGCTGCCGGTGCTGGCCCTGGCGCGGATCCTCGGCTTCCCCGACGCGGACGGACCGCGGCTGGCGTGGACGATGAAGACCCTGGCCGACGGCGGGGCCGACGCCCAGGCCGCGCATCAGCAGTTCGCCGAGCACATGGGGCGGTTGCTCGCGACCAAGAAAGTCGGGCGAGGCGCCGATTTGGTGTCCTGGATGCTGGCGCATCCCGGTCCGTTCTCCGACGAGGAATACGTCCTGGACCTGATGGCGATCACCGCCGCCGGATACCTGCCCACGGCCGACTGGATCGGGAACTCGGTGCGGCTGATGCTCACCGACGACCGGTTCGCCGCGGCGCTCGGCGGCGGGCGACACAGTGTGGGCCAGGCGATGAACGAAGTGCTGTGGGAGGACACCCCGACCCAGATCCTCGCCGGACGGTGGGCAGCCCGCGACACGCGGCTCGGCGACAAGGTCATCCGGGCCGGTGACATGCTGCTGCTCGGCCTGGCCGCGGCCAACGCCGATCCCCATGTGCGCCAGCATGTTTCCGACGGCGCCGAGCCGGCGCACTCGGGCAACAGCGCGCACTTCGCGTTCAGCTACGGCGAATACCGCTGCCCGTTTCCCGCGCAGGAGATCGCCGAGGTCATCGCGCGCACCGGCATCGAGGTGCTGCTCGACCGGCTGCCCGATCTCGATCTCGCGGTGCCCGCCCAGAACCTGGTCCGGCGACCGTCGGCCTTCCTGCGCGGCATGACATCCCTGCCCGTCCGCTTCACACCCGTTCGTGCCGTCGGAGGTACCCCGTGAGCAGAGAATGCCCACACGCAGCAGCAATTGTCATCGATCCGATGGTCGGCGACCTGGGCGGAGAGACCAGCAGGCTGCGCGCCGCGGGTCCGCTCACCCGGATCGAGTTGCTCGGCGTGCCCGCTTGGACCGTCACCCAGCACGCACTGGCCAGGCAGCTGCTCGTCGACACCAGGCTGGTCAAGGACATCAACGCCTGGTCGCTGTGGCAGTCCGGCGCGGTGACCAGGCAGTGGCCGCTGATCGGCATGATCGACGCGGGCCGTTCCATGTTCACCGTCGACGGTCCCGAGCACCGCAGGCTGCGGATCAAGACCACCCAGGCGTTGACCAAGCGCAGGCTCGACGCGCTGCGTCCCGCGGTCGAGCGGATGACCGCCGAACTGCTCGACGACCTGGCCGAGGCCGGACGCGACGGAGCGGCGGTCGACCTCAAGACGGTGTTCGCCTACCCGCTGCCGATGCGGGTCATCAGTGAGCTGATGGGCGTGGACCGCGCCGACCATCCGATGCTGCTCGACTGGTACAAAGCGTTCTTCTCGCTGCTGACGCCGCAGGACGAGCGGTTGCGGGTGATCGACGAGATGGACATCTATTTCACCGATTTGGTGCGCAAGAAGACCGCCGACCCGACCGACGACCTGACCAGCGCCTTCATCGTCGGCGGCGACGACACCGAGCCGCTGACCGAAGAGGAAGTGGTCGGCAACCTGAAGGCGCTGGTGGCCGCCGGGCACGAAACCACGATCGGCCTCATCCTCAACACCGTGCGCGCCCTGCTGGCGCGGCCGGAGCAGTTGAGCGCCGTCCACACCGGTGACCGCACCTGGGACGCCGCGGTGGAGGAGACCCTGCGCTGGGACAGCCCGGTGACTCATCTGCTCATGCGTTTCGCCACCGAGGACATCGCCGTCGGCGACACCGTCATCGAGAAGGGCGAGGGTGTGGTCATGTCCTACCGCGCGATCGGCCGGGACTTCGCCGTGCACGGCGAGGACGCCGACGACTTCGACGTCTCCCGCCCGACGGCCAACCGGCACTTGGCTTTCGGCTACGGCCCGCACATCTGCCCCGGCGCCGCGCTCGCCCGGATGGAAGCGGGCATCGCGCTGCCCGCCTTGTTCGCCCGCTTCCCCGGCCTGCGCTTCGCCGTGCCGGTCGAACAGATCCGCAACCTGCCGGTGCTCACCCAGAACGACCTCGAAGCGTTTCCGGTGTATCTGGGGAACTGATCTGGCGCATGGGTTGTTGCCGTGCCTATGGTCAGTGATTCCCCGGCACCGCACCGGCGCGCGCAGCTACGCGACTTCCTCCGCACCCGCAGAGCCAGGCTCACGCCGCGCGACGTCGGTCTGCCGACCGTGGGCAAGCGGCGGACGCCCGGCCTGCGGCGGGAGGAGGTCGCGATGCTCGCCGGAGTCGGCGTCTCCTGGTACACCTGGCTGGAGCAGGGACGCGAGATCACGGTGTCGGCGGAGGTGCTGGACGCGGTCGGCGCGGCGCTGCGCCTGTCCGGCCCGGAACGACGGCATCTGTATCTGCTCGCCGGTCTCAATCCGCCGCCGCCGGGCCCGGCGCGTGACGCCGAGGTCACCCCACAGTTGCGCCGACTGCTCGATGCTTGGGGAGCGCGGCCGGCCGTGCTGCGGGACCGCTACTGGAATCTGCTCGCGGTCAACGACACGGCGCGCACCGTCTTCGGCTTCACTGCCGCCGACCACAACTGCCTGGTCTCCTTCTTCCACAACCCCCGGTATCGCGGCATGCACGTGGCGTGGACCGCGATCGCGCCCGCCGTCGTGGCCGCCTTCCGCGCCGATGCCGCCTACGCTCCCGACGATCCCGAATTCGGCCGGGTGGTCGGCGAACTCAGTGCCGTGAGCCCCGAATTCGCCCGGTTGTGGGCCCGCCACGACGTGGACGCCCCCGTCCAAGCCGTGAAGGCGGTACGCCATCCCGACGCCGGCGACCTGGTGTTCGACACGACCACCCTCGCAGTGGCCGACCACCCCGGCTGGTTCCTGGTGCTATACAACCCGCAGCCGGGCAGCGCGGAGCGGGTGGAGGGCCTGATGCGCGTCGCGCTCACCGCCTCGGCGTGACCGCAGCCTGGTGGCGCCACACCTAGGTCGACTGGACACTGTTCGCCCGCGCGGCCTTTCGGCACGCTGATTCCCATGAGGCACAACATTTCCCGATTCGATGGCAAGGTCGCACTCGTCACTGGCGGTTCGAGCGGCATGGGGCTGGCCGCCGCGCGACGGCTGCTCGCCGAAGGCGCACAGGTGGTCGTCACCGGCCGGGACAAGGCCAGGCTGGACGCGGCGGTCGACGCACTGCGCGGCGGCGACCGGGTGCTCGCGGTCCGGGCCGACGTGGCGCGCCTGGCCGATCTGGACGCGCTCACCGCCGCCGTCCGCAACAGGCACGGCCGATTGGATGTCGTGTTCGCCAACGCTGGGGTCGCGTCCTTCCGGCCGAACGCAGATATCACCGAGGACGAGTTCGCGCGCGTCGTCGACATCAACTTCAAAGGCGTGTTCTTCACCGTCCAGAAGGCGCTGCCGCTGCTGTCCGAGCACGCGGCGATCGTCATCAACGCGTCGTGGACCCTGCACCGCGGCCTGCCCGGCGCGTCGCTGTACGCGTCCACCAAGGCGGCCGTGCACAACCTGGCCCGCAGCCTCGCGGCGGAGCTGGGCCCCCGAGGGATCCGGGTGAACTCGGTGAGCCCCGGCTATATCGAGACTCCGATGTTCCACGACAACGTCAGCCCCGACGCGCACACCGCCGTGCTCGCCGAAGTGGCGAGCCGCCGACTCGGCACCGCCGACGACGTGGCCGACGCCGTGGCGTTCCTCGCGTCCGCCGAGGCGTCCTACGTCAACGGGCAGGACCTGATCATCGACGGCGGTTTGGTCGCGGCCGTTTCCCGGGAACTGATCTGACCGGACCGCACCCCGTCACGAGCGGGAACCCGCTCGCGTCGTAGTGATTCGATGATGGCTTTCCGGATGAGCCGCCAGAGCAGGCCGAGTTCTGCCGGGGTGCGTGGGTCGGCGTGGCGGTGGTCAGGCGTACCCCGCCAGGTTCGGCGCACGTCGGGCATCGGTCTGCCCACGTTATCGGTCACGAGTTATTCCGCGTGCGCGGTCTTGTCCGTGTCCGGTGCCGCCACGCGCCACGCCCGGCGCGTGACCGGGCGGCTGCCGCACCGCCGCTTGTGGGTGCTGCGCCTGTCCCAACCACAGAAGTCGTTCGACCTCCGACAGACGGCCTTTCTCGTCCAGCTCCTTGAACGCGGCGTTCCTCGCCTCGTCCAGCGCCTTGAACGCCGCTTCGCGTTCCTTCTCGGCTGCTGCCGCGCGTGCCTCGGCCGCTTCGCGCTCCACCGTGGCGGCGTCGGCCGCTTCGCGGGCCGCTTGCTCTGCGGTGTCGGCGGTTTCGCGTTCCTGGTACTGGCTGGGTACCGGGAATTCCTGCGCCACCCGTTCGGCGGCTTCTCGTTCGATGCGTGCCCGCTCGGTTTCCGGCGTCTGGCGTGCCTGCCGGGATCGCTCGGCCTCTACACGGGCTTGCCGGTCGCGTTCGACCTGATGCGGGGCATCCGCCCGGCCACGCGCGGCAGCTTCGCGGAATTGCTGGATCTTCCGGAATTTTTCGGCTCGTTCTTGCGCCCGCACGATCTGGCGAATCTTCGCCAGCCGTTCCCGCGCCCGATCGGCCCGTTGCAGCTCGTACGGCCGGATCAGTTCCAATTGTTGAGATACCAGCGACTGCCCGAGCTGCATCGCGCGAAGTGCATCCGACCTCGATACTACTTCGTGCTGAAACCTGCCCGGGAACTCCTGGGCTATTTCGCGCATGTATTCGAGGACGGAGCGTGGCACCTTTTCCCCAGAAACAGTCTCCCATCGGCTTTGGGTAAGTATTCCTGCCTGAAGTGCCGTGCGTTCAGTCTTCAGTTGCCTGAGCGTTTCTCGCTCGTTGACGCGTCCTGATTTCCGTTCGACACCGTTTGCGCCCCTGCCCTGAGTGCGTGCGGAATCTAGTACGCGGACACTCTTTCCGATTCTGATTGCGAATTGACGGACCCAGCCGCGTTCGCGAGTCTCGCCCCGGATCTGCGCTCGTCCCAGTTCGAAGTACAGGCCCTTTTCATAGTTGGTCAATCGC
This sequence comes from Nocardia sp. NPDC004718, assembly GCF_053601535.1. Lineage (NCBI taxonomy): Bacteria > Bacillati > Actinomycetota > Actinomycetes > Mycobacteriales > Nocardiaceae > Nocardia > Nocardia sp. NPDC004718. The sequence goes on along the minus strand of NZ_JBSGCA010000040.1, from coordinate 48,307 downwards.
CGCCGGATGGCATCGTACTCATCGGGCACTGTCGCCCCCCACTTACAGTCGAATCAGGCAGGTCTACCGGCCATGCGAATACTGTATTCGACCCCCTTGGGGCCGAAATTCTCCATGAACAACTCTTCCGCCAGTGATATCAGCTCACAGCCGAGACCACTGTCAGAAAAGTGCACAGCGGGTCCGAAATCGGAATACAAAGGAGCACCAGAGTCCGGGCTATTCGTCCATGTCATCCCAGCATGCCGCCGCACGCAAACTTCACCCAAAAATCGAATGAATCCATCTGCGGCTTCTCGGTTCTCCGGCGAAAAAAATCTTGCTCGGTCGTGGAAGTGATTCTGTGTGGCTTCCAAGATTTGCAAAGTCAACGGCGGTTTCCACCACGAATCCGTGTATGCGGCGATCCCGGGAACTATGTCGGACAAGAATTTCCGAATGGCCGATTCCATGCGTTCCGGCGCAACCCAATCCAAGTACGCTTCCGTTGCGGCGTCGAATTCGATATCAAAACCCATTTGGTCGTCGTCCACTGGCGAAGCCTTCCCCTCATGCGAGCTGTCTCGTGTCGCGGTTTCGAGCACTACAGTGTCACGTCGGTACGTGTCGCCGGGCAAGCGGTGTGCGGAGGCGGGGTGTCGCCATCATCGCTCGACATACAGCCGCTCACAGGGCATCCGGGGCAGCCGGTCGGTTGCGCCGCTGGCGACGGCTGCGGCGTCGGTGCAACGGCGGACACTCTGGTCTTACAGGAACACCAGGGCCGCAGTCAGGCACGCCACGTAGTGCAGCTGGTGGCCGCGCATTCGCACGATCAGGTGCACGTCGGGTTCGTCCGGCAAAGGTGAGGTCATGCCGTGCATGGAGTGGTGCGGTTCGTCTGCGGGTTGCATGGGAGCCTTCCGTGAAGGGATCACCCTGGCTTGAATGCTGCTGTAGCGCAATAAATTCGGCGTGTCGGGGGAGGCTGGCGGGCGGGTTCGGTTGGGCACACCGATGCGGAGTCCCGTCCGCGCAGCCTTCCCCCTTCTGGGTGCCCCGGCACGTGGCGCGCTTCCCCTGTGGTGCAAAGGGGGCCAGGGGGACGCGCCTTTCGTGCGGGGCGGTCTGGGTGGTTCAGGTGTTGTTGAGGTGCTGGCCGATGATGGCGGGGATCAACAGGTCCAGAAAGGTGATGTCGTCGGCGGCGGGAATGTTCTCGATGATCGGATCGAGTACCGGTGCGGCATACAGGCGTCCGGTGTGCGGTGCGGCGGCAGCGCGGGCGCTGCTGATCAGTTCATAGACCACCATCGCCATCACACGGACACGGGTCGTGTCGCTCATCCCGTCGGGCACCGCGTCTGTGGTGGCGGCTACCAGAGTGCCGATCACGTCGGTAAGAACGTCGAGTTCGGCGTCGGCGCGCTCGGCGTCCTGGTCCCCGGTCACCGACCGGCCTGCGGCGGCTGGGTTGGCGGCGGCGCAGGTGGGGCGGCGGGGTCGGGATAGCGGGTGGGATCGAACACCACGCGGATACCGATCCACGGGCATTTCTGGCCTCCGAGCGCGATGTCCATCGGGGAATCGTGGTCGGCCATGCGACCGCGAACCACCGTCACCATCTGCCCGAAGCAGTTCATCGACGGGCATTTGACCGACAGCATTTCGCCGGTCTGGTGGTGGAAGGTGAACAGGCCGCATTGTTCGACGGCGATCCACGGCCCACACGCTGGAGCGCACCCGTGCGGCACCACAGTGTTGGGTTGTTCAGGCATACGCCATCACCCGCCCTCGATGCCGCACACGCTCGGCGACGCATCCCCGGATCGCCTCGACCACAACCCGGCCGGATGGCCGGTAGGCATCGCGGGGCGGGTGCACCCACGCCCGGAACAAACCTGGCCGCTGACCCGGACCGGGCAACGCGATCTCGCCTGCACGCAGGATCGACACACCCAACCGCGACATCTCCGCGAACAACCGAATGTCCTCCGGCAGATCCGGTCCGGTGAGGAAAGTCCACCGCTGCGAACGCGGATGCGTCAGTACCGGCCCGGATTGCTGGCCCGTGCGGTGCATCCACGCTTTGACTTCCGAGCCGATGAACGCAGGCATCATCACGCCGCACACCCGGCCCGCACGTAGCGTGATGCGCCCCAGGTGCGGTGGGTGGACTTCGGCAGGCAGGTCGCACACTCGCCGATAGAAATCGCATACCAACAACGGTGTGTCCTCAGGCTGTTGCTGTGAGTTCACAAGCGTCTCCCCTCGCTCGAACGATTGGCTTGCACCCGACGCCGAGGCCAACCGCAGGCTACTCGTAATCCGGCAACCGGCAGGGCCGGGATGAAGAACCGGCAGCACCCGGCGTCGGGGCCTATTCAGCGTCAGCGCTCGGCTCGATGGCCACAATGGGAGTAGTGAGCAGCGGCGTTGTAAACTACTAATTCGGAAATCTCTCGAAATCAATTGAGCCCACGTACCGTTGGCATATGGGCGCACAACTAGGGGACCGCCTGCGCAGTATTCGTAAACGGCGTGGGCTCACTCAGGCGGAGCTTGCAGAACGTTCCGGTGTATCGGTTCAGCTGGTCAGGCTTCTGGAGCAGGGTGGTCAGGAATCGACGAGAACTGAGACGGCGCGTCGGCTGGCGAGTGCACTGCGAGTCGAAACATCTGCGTTGATCGTCAAGCCGGATGCGGCCGATCCAGACGTGACAGATGTCGAGTTGTGGGCCGAGGTCCGTCAGGCGCTGGCTGGCATCTATCCGGCTGATGAGTTCAGCGAGCCGCCGACCGTCGCCGGTGTCAGCGCGACATTCGCTGAGGTCAAGCCACTCTTCCGTGGTGGTCGGTTCACAGAACTCGCTCCTCGGCTCGTACCGATGTTGCGCGACGCGGATTACCTGGTTTCCGCTGCGGATTCGGGTAGCACCGATGCACGCAGACTACGATCACGGATTCGGCAGATGGTGGCATGGCAAATGTGCCTGACCTGGCAGTTCGACGCCGCAGACCACGCCATCGCCTTGGCACTCGATGATGCCCCCGACCTTCGTGCTGCTGCGCCGTTGGCAGATGCGGATTGCTGGCGCTGGATTCGCAAAGGCGATCTGGCCAAGGCGCGCGAGGTTGCAACTAAGTGGGCGGACGATCTCGAACCGCGCCGGATCTCGAAGGCATCACGGGAAGACCTCGCCGGTTGGGGACTGATGTTGCAACGTGTCTCCACAGCGGCGATACGTGACAACCGGCCTGGCGAGGCAGAAGACGCGCTCGCGTTCGCCCGCGTAGCCGGGATGGCGATCCGTCACGGTGAACACGACTCCAAAGACGGCCTGCTGCACGCATTCGGCCCGGTCACCGTGCAGATGTTGGCGGCAGAGAACGCGATGGTCGTCGACAAACCGCAGGTGGCGCTGGCGATCGGTGCGCAACTGGCGGGGACGAAGTACCCCCTGCCGTGGCCGTGGCAGCGTCATCGGCTCGACATTGCAGCAGCACACGCGGCCATGCGGCAGTACCCGGAAGCGCTCGCCGTGCTTCAGCAGATCCGGCGGGAGCTGCCGGAATGGCTTGTGAAACAACGGTTTGCGCGTGACATCCTCGCAGGAATGATCGAGAAGCGGAGGACGCTGACCGCAGAGGTCCGCGAACTGGCGGACTTCGTGCAGGTCCCATACTGAAGCGGTTGGTGAGTCCCGGGTACATCGAGACCCCGATGTTCCACGACAACGTCAGCCCCGCCGCGCCGCCGCCGCGCTCGCCGAAGTGGCGAGCGGCGGTTGGGCATCGCCGATGACCAAGGAAGAGGACGCCGACGACTTCGACTTCTCCCGCTCGACGGCCAACCGGCACTTGGCTTTCAGCTACGGCCCGCACATCTGTCCCGGCGCGCCCAGCTGCGCCACTTCCTCCGCACCCCTAGGGCCAGATCACGCCGAAGGACGTCGGTCTGCCGACAGCGGGCCTGCGGCGGTCGCCCGGCCTGCGGCGAGCGGAGGTCGTGATACTCACCGAGGTGACGTCAGCAGGCGACGACTCTCAGGATGACTCCCCGTAGTAGGTGGCGATCGCGGCGGCGCGGTAGCGAAGGGAAGTGCGCAACGACCGCGGGGCCAGTGCTTCCGCGTCTGTGGTGAGCTGCCACAGCGCCCATTCGGCGTGTCGCGAGTCTTGGAAGATCACCTCCAGCCGCAGCCAGCCGTTTGTGTCGGTTTCTTCGGCGCGGACGGCCAGTGCGGTGCTCACCAATTCCTCCCGCCGGGCTGGGTTCACCCGTACCAGCACGGCGATTCGGTCGCCGCCGGCCCGGAACCGCGCGCTGCGTTCCTGCCACGCCCGGTCCAGATCGACCCGGCCTGGTCGCTGTGCCGGTTCGGAGAGTTCCTTCGCAGCCAGCACCCGCGACAGCCGGTAGGTGCGGTCCGCGCCAGATCTCGTGGCCAGCAGGTAGCCCTGGTCGCGAACGATGACCAAGCCGATCGGGTCCACCGTGCGCCACTTCGGGGTCTGGTCCACAGCCGCGTAGTGGATGCGCAGCTTGTGTCCGGCGAACACCGCGCGCCGGATCTCCGTCGATATGGTGTCGGGCACTTCCTCAGCGATCAGCCGACGCGACAGCAGATCGGTCTGCGGATCGATGAGCAATCGCTCGGCCACGCCAGCCGCGGTGTCCCGATAGCTTTCGGGTAGCGCGTCGATCACCTTGAGCATCGCCGAAGCAAGCGCCGAGCCGAGGCCGAATGCCTGTGCGCCGCGACGTGATCCGGCGACCAGCAGGGCAAGCGCCTCGTCGTGGTTCAGCCCGGTGAGCTCGGTCCGAAACCCGGGTAACAACGCGTAACCGCCGTGTCGGCCGCGTTCGGCGTAGACCGGGACACCGGCCGCGGACAGCGCCTCGATGTCGCGCAACACGGTGCGGGTGGACACCTCCAGCTCGTCGGCCAGCTCGGCCGCAGTCAGCCGACCACGCTGGCGCAGCAGTAGCACCAGCGAGACCAACCGGTCGGCGCGCATACGAAAAACTCTAACGAATACACGACACACGATGTCGTGATTCGCTGGGAGGCTCATCACCACGGCGTCACGGACAGCGGCTATCGGGCCGACAGGACGTACGTACTTCGAAATCGAATGGAGCTGATGTGGTAGCGGAACGAACGGCGGTCAACCCGGTGACGTGGTCGGTGGAGATGGGATTCAACCAAGGCGAGCTCGTCTGCGGCCACACCCGGACCCTGTACTGCTCCGGGCAGACCGCGATGGGCGGCGACGGCAAGCCCCAGCATGACGGTGACATGGCGGCGCAGTTGGCGCTGAGCCTCGACAACCTGGAAGCCGTGCTGGGCGAGGCCGACATGTCTCTCGCGAACGTCGTCCGGCTCAACGTCTACACCACCGACGTCGATCTGCTTTTCCAGCACTACGGTGTGCTGGCGTCGAGGTTGGGTGCTTCCCGGGTGGCGCCGACTACCACGATGCTCGGGGTCACACGGCTGGCGATCCCGGGCCAGTTGGTCGAGCTCGAGGGAACCGCCGTCGCGTGATGCCAACTCCGTCGAGCACATGACCGCCGGGAACTGGTCCGACCGGCCCGTGCCGCATCAGGTGCGGGAATCGGTTTCCCGTCGCACGGATTCGATGATGGCTTCCCGGATTGGCCGCCAGCGCAGATCGAGATCGGCCAGCGTGCGGGAGTCGTCGGTCGGCGTGGCGGTGGTCAGCAACCACGCCGCCTCGTAGCTGAGGCCCGCGCTGATCGGGAGGAATCGGGCGGCGGCGTCGGTGAGCCGTCCGATTCCCAGCAGGGCGGCCTTCGGCACCGGTATCCGGCGGATCCGTTGCCCGGCAGCGCTTTCCAAGATGTCCACGATCTCGTCGAAGGCCACCAGGTGACCGCCGCACAGATAGCGCCTCGGTCCGAGACCGGGGCGCATGACGGCGGCGTGCACGGCGGCCACGTCCCGGACGTCGATCATCTGCATTCCGCCCTGGATTCGCGGTGCGACGCGGGCCCGCAGGATGGCGCCCCAACCGTCGGAGGTGATTCCGGCCTGTGTCCCGAGACCGGGGCCGACGACGCTGGACGGATAGGTGATCACCACGGGAGCGCCGGTCGCCTGCAATGCCCGCGCGATGCGATCGGCGGCCGACTTGGTGCGGCCATAGGCACTGCGACCCGGTGCGGTGGGGCTGTCCGGCGTGATGACCGGATCGGGGCTGGGAAACAGCGCGCTGTAGCTGGCCACGTGCACGATCGGGTCCAGCCCGAGCGCCGTCGCGCGGGCGAGCACCATCGCCGTGGCGTCCGCGTTGACCTCCCACATCAGCTGCTCGCGCCGGTTGTCGGTGCCGACCACGCCTGCCGCGTGCAGAACGGCGTCGCATCCGACGAGCAACTTCTCCACGGTCTGCGGGGCCCTGATGTCACCGGGCAGCACCGAGAGCATGGCCGGCGTGGTGTCGAACATGCCGACCACCGCGGCGAGGGACTCGCTCGGATGGACCAGCAGAACGACCTGATGCCCGTCCCGCAATAGTGCGGAAACGGTGTGCGCACCGAGATAGCCGGTGCCGCCGGTGACCGCGATTCGCATACCGGCTACCCCTCGTCGCTACCGGTCGGCGTCCACGCGCTCGCCGCTCGCGCCGCCGTGCCGGTATCAGCCGGTGTGCCTTTCGGTCCGCCCATCTCGTTCCTCCGTCGCCACGGGTTCCGCCGTCCGGTCCACCGCCGCCGCGTCCACGGCACACGCGACAATGGCCGCACATCGGAAGCATCGGTACAAATTCGATGCCAGTGGCATCGTAATGGAGGTCAGGAAGCGGCATGGGCGAAACGGCGCGGGACCCGCATTCGGCGACCCGGAGCGCGGGCCGGCCCCGGGACGAGTCGGTCGAGCAGCGCGTGCTGGCGACCGTGCGGGAGATGCTGGTCGAGGTGGGTTGGGACGGGTTGAGCGTGCGGGCGGTGGCGGCACGCGCGGGGGTCGGCCGGGCGTCCATCGGTCGCCGCTGGCAATCGAAGGCCGAACTGGTGCTGCACGCCGTCCTCGGTGAGACGCCGGATCTGGGCCCGTTCGAGGGAACCGATCGGAAGGGATGGATCGAGTGGGTGCTGCGCGGCAGCCGGGAACTGTTCGCGCGTGACGATGTTCGCGCGGCCGTGCCCGGCCTGCTGACCGCGCTCGATCGCGATCGGCAATTGCGCGACCAGCTGTGGGCCGGATTCAGCACACCCGCGGCCGCGCTGTTCGCCGCGGGCGACACCGAATCGCGTGCGCGATCCGAACTGGATGCCAGGGCCGTCATCGCGCTGGCGGCCGGTGCGGCGCTGTTCCTGGAGTTCGTCGCCGACGGTGACGACACCGCGCTGATCCACCGGCGCATCGGCGAACTCCTGCGCCGCGCCGTGCTCGAGCACTGAGCGGCCCGAACCGCCGAAAATCCGGTTGACATCGCGTTCGGTCCGCTCAGTACAGTGGGCCGGTGATTCGCACCGCCGCGCTGGCCCATGTCCGGGATCGTCGCCTGCTACAGGCGCGCTCGGTCGGCAAGGACGTCTTCTACATGGCCGGCGGCAAGATCGACCCGGGCGAGACGCCCGAGGCGGCATTGCACCGCGAGGTGCGCGAAGAACTCGGCGTCGGCGTCGTCGCCTACGACGAGTTGGGCGTGTTCCGGGCCGAGGCGTACGGGCACTCCCCCGGCACCCAGCTGCACATGACCTGTTTCACCGCGGAACTCGACGGCGAGCCGCGACCCACCAGCGAGATCGCCGAGCTGCGCTACTTCACCGTGCGCGAGTACGCCGCCATGGACCACGTCGCCCCCGGCTCGATGCTGGTCTTTCGCAGGTTGCACGAACTCGGCGCGGTCGACTGGTAGCTCACCGAGAAAACTTGGCGCACAGAGGTTTCCGGAAGTGCGAGCTCCCGGCCGCATCACGCGCCGTTCTGCTGCGGACCGCGCAGAAAACGACCGACGGCGGTCTCGTCCAAGGCGAGCGCCTTGACGACCGCCGCCGCGCCCACGATCACCATCGACAGGACGAAAAGCCAACTGACCGTGGTGAAGGCCAGGCCGAGAGGGCCGAAATGTGCTTCGGCGTTCGCAGTGGTCCGCGGCAGGACCACCCGGCCCACCGCGTGCATCGCGGTCAGACCGGCCGCGGTGAGCACTCCGGACACCCACAACAGCCGCCCGGTCAGCGCTCCCTTCGTGAGCAAGAAGGGCGCGACCGTCCAGACGCACGCCCAGACGGCCAGCTCACCGGCCAAGGCGAGCGGTCCACCCGCATACCGGATTCGCGTGAGTTCCCTGGTCTGTCCCACCAGCGCCACCGCGATCGCGACGGCGAGCAGCGCGGCGAGCCAGCGCCACGCATCGCGGGGGCCAAGGGTCGGCACCTTCCATACCGCCGCGTAGACGCGAGCGAGCGCCCGCGCGAACGAGGTCCCGCCGAGCACGACCATGAGCAGTCCGACCACGCCGAACGCCGCCAGCGTCGGGTCGCCCGAACTCGTGCCGGTTTCGGCGCCCAGAGAGCCGGAATCGAACCCGAACTGGTCGTTGATCGTCTCCGCCGCCGCATGCCACCCGCTGAACACGGACGCGGCGATGATCACCGGCAGCACCGAGGTGAAGATCTGCGCGGCGAGCACCATCGACCGATCGACGATCTGGACCTCCGCCAAGCCATCGATCACCCGGCGCACGGTGCGGCCCTGGGGCGTTCCGCGCAGCCATCCGGTCGCTGCCCGGCTTCGTGCCAGCGAGACTTCCCGGGCCAATGCCACGGACAACTTCACCGACCGCACCGCGATTCACTTCCTCTGCTCATCCGGCCGCGAAGGGCGGATTCGCGCGACTGGTCCGCTCCGTCTCGACGTCCGGCCCCTCCCGAACCGGTCGTCGCCCGGCCAGGAGAACTCACGCATTTCGCCGAATCGACGCTACGCCGCGCTCATGGCGACTCGCGCACATTCCGGCAACAATTGCGCCGCTCGTGACCGGGAAAAGCGGCGACCCGCGAAACGGCACTCCGGGGCCGCGCGCCTGTGCAAGGATCGAGTGCACCGACAGCATTGGACAGACGTATGCGTGCGGCCCCGTTCCCGGGCAATTCCACGCATCGCACCGAATGGCGCATACGGGATTTCTCCACCGAAACAGGAGTAGGCAGATGATTTCCAAGAAAAGCGTCAGTGGAATCGCCGCTGTGGCCGTCGCGCTGCTCATGACCGCGGCGTGCGGGTCCGACGACGGCTCGAATTCTTCGGCGACGACGACCGAGCAGACCCACCCCCTGCGCAGCAGCCTGGCCGCCACCGCGTCCTCGGCCGTGCGCTCGGGCCTGAACACCGCGCAGCAGGTGATCCAGGACGGGATCAACGCGGCGCTGGCCGCAGCGCCGATCACCTTCGACAGCGGCAGCTCCGACCTCAGCGGGACGGACGTCGCCACCATCAAAGTGGTAGCGGTCCCGTTGAAAGGCAACGACGCCAAGGTGGAGATCACGACCTACGCCCAGGACGAGAACCCCGCCACCGCCAAATCCGTGGCCAAGGCCAGGGGCGACAACATCGCGGCCGAACTCGAGTCCGCGGGCGTCGAGAAGTCGCGCATCACCGTGAAACCCCAGGGCAACCCGACCGACCAGAACATCAAGGTCGACGAAGCGAAGATCGAGGTGCTCGGCAGCTGACCGTGTCGCCATCGGGCCGGTCCCCGGCCCGATGGCGCCGGACTCACCAAGGGCTTCATCCCGCGCATGGTGACCAGGCTGCGTCCGCGAATCCAGGAGCTCACGAGCGACTGGTCGACAAGGCCTTGGAGGCAGGCGAATTCGACCTCGTCGAGATGATCGCCTACCCGCTGCCGCTGATCACTCACGAGATTGCGCAGCCGGGTGTGGTCCGGCGGCTCCATCCACAGGAACGGCGTGGCCGACCGGCTCGAATCGTGGCCGGGTTCGGGTCGAGGTAGTACCGGGTGTAGCCGTCGACCGCGGTCTCCAGTCGAATGCCCAGAGATGCGCCGACGCGTGGGTTTTCGCGAAGTCCCCGCTCGAAAACCGTGGTCGATTCGGTGACGCGGGACGCCACGGTTCCGTTGGCGTGAGTGTCGATGCTGGTCATGGCTCTTCCTCCCTGCGAACGTTGCCCTGCTATTCGACCAGCGCCCGATGAACCCCACCCGACGGCATCCGCTTGCATACCGACATTCGATCGGGTGATAGGACACTTTTCGTAGCGAATCCGCCGCATCGGCACCGTCCTGCGCCCATCGCGGCGTGCGCTAGGGTTCGAACTCGTGTCCAAGCTGCGGCGACGGGTGGTCGAGGCTGCGGAAGCGGCGCTCGTCCAACGCAAATACGTGTCGGCGGTCGATGTGTTCGCCGTTCTGGGGTGGGTGCGGTCCGGTCAGGTCGATCGCTGGCGACAGGGGCAGGCGCCGTCGCTGGAGCAGGTCACGGCGGTGGACGGGCGACGAATGCTCGAAGCGGCGGATCTGCTGGGCGAGTGGGCTCGCGAGCACGGGCTGACCGCGAGCACAGCGGCGTATCTGTCGAGCGGCCGCGACCGCGAGGCGTTGTGGTTCGTCGACGACGGCGACGACACGGTGTTCCGGGTGCACTGGCTCTCGGCGGAGCTCAGCCCGGCGCGGCGTGAGCATGTCGTCCAGCGCCAGAACCGGGCCCCGGATCTGACGGTGATCGAGGCCGCTGAGCCTTCGACGTGCGCGGAATGCGCCGAGACCGGCTCGTATCTGATCACCTCCGCGGCCGGGCCGCTGTGCCTCACCTGTTCGGACCTAGATCATCTGGAGTTCCTGCCGGCCGGGAACGCGGCGTTGAGCCGGCGCGCCAAGAAGGAGAGCACCCTCGCCGCCGTGGTGGTCCGCTTCAACCGGCGGCGCAAACGCTACGAACGACTGGGCATCCTCGTCGAGGAAGCCGCCCTCACCCGCGCCGAACAGCAATGCCTGGCCGACGAAGAGGCCCGTTCCCGCCGCCGCGACCGCGACCGGGTGCGCCGCGCCGCCGAGGACGACGAATACCGCGCCCGCATGTCCGACGAGATCCGGCGGCTGTTCCCCGGCTGCCCCGCCGACCGCGCCACCGAGATAGCCGAACACGCCGCCGCCCGCGGCAGCGGCCGCGTAGGCCGCACCGCCGCCGCCAAACTCCTGTCCCCCGAAGCGCTCACCCTCGCCGTCATAGCCTCCATCCGCCACCGCGACACCGACTACGACCACCTCCTCATGACCGGCATCCCCCGCTCGGAGGCCAGAGCCCGTATCCGGCCCACCGTCGACCATGTCCTCGAAAACTGGCGCGGTTGAGGCGGCGCTCGGGGTCAGCGCGTGGTCAGGTCATTTTTCGGCCCGTCTCCCGCCGCCTCCGGCGAACGACGGGCATGCTCGGCCACCCAGACGCCGACGCCGATCGCTCCGGCGACCGGCCATGACACCAGCCCGGTGACCGCCGCCGCGCCGAGTCCGCCGAAATAGAGCAACGACTCCCGGTCCGGTACCCGATTGCGCACCGCCGTGGTCGCCGAGGAAACACCGGTCGCCACGCTGCGCGGCCCGGGCGGCAGCGGAAGTCGCGCCATCCGCATCCCGAGCGTCGGAACCGGCACACGCACCCCGCCGCGATCGGCGGTCGCGGTGCCGGTGCCGGTCGGCGCTTCGGTCCCGGCGGGCGGCGCGGAACGTGCCTTCTCCGGTGATTCGGAACCGGACTCGCGGACCTTCTCGGTTGCTGTCTTGGCCATGACCGCTCCTTCCTGCGCCCTGCACCTCGTCGCTGTGTATGTGATCCAGCCAAGCCGTGCTCGCCCCGCATCGCAACCCCTGGTCGGGATGCATTCGGTCGCGAAGTGACAAACGAACGGACACCGCCGGACGTTCGCGGCCGTGGCCCACGGCGGATCGGATGTCCAGCGCGGATGTGCGGTCTCCGCTTCGGACGCAGGGACTCTCCCAGTAGTGGCTGTTCAGTTGCTATGCATCACGATACCCACAATGAAGCGCGTCAAAATCGCCAGTTATCTTCGAGGCCAGTGGATTTTTCGCGCATTCCCGAACTCACCACTTCATGTTGCTGATAGTTTGCCGACGATGCACTCTGATGCCCCCCACTGTTCGGCGAATGCGGCGAACTACCCCTGGAGGTCAAGGTCGTGACTCGTCCGTTTCTTCGTTTGCTCGGCAGTAAACGCATCGGTTCCGCCCGTGCCATCGGCGCGTGCTGCGGAATGGCAGTCACTCTTCTGCTGGGGACGGCGGCAACCGCGGAACCGCTCTATCCGCAGCCCGATCCGGACCCGTTCTACGCCGCGCCGGCCGATCTGGCGGCGCACCGTCCCGGTGACATACTCGACGCGCGCGTCTTGCCACCGCTTCCGCTGTTCCCCGGCGCAACCGTCCGGTTGGTCGAGTTCCGGTCCACGAATTCGCGGGGCGCGCCGATTTCGGCCACGACAACGATCCTCACTCCCCTCGGCCAGCGGCCCGGCATGCCGCTGTTGTCGTATCAGCACTTCATCAACTCGCTCGGCACGCACTGCGCGGTGTCGCACCTGCTCTACAACAACGATCCGAACCTGTCGCTGACGACGCCGATGTTGAACGTCCTGCTGGCGCAGGGCTGGACGGTAGCGCTGCCGGACCATCTCGGACCGCAGTTCGCGCTCGGCGCCGGGCGTTTGGGCGGCCAGATCACGTTGGACGGTATCCGCGCGGCCAAACAGCTACCCGAACTCGGCTTGCAGAGCAGCCCGACCGCGCTGGCCGGTTACTCCGGCGGCGGTCTCGCCACGGCATGGGCGGCCGAGCTGCAACCGACCTACGCGCCCGACCTGCGGCTCGCGGGCGCGGCCATCGGCGGCGCCCCGATGAACCTGGTGACGATGGCCAAAGCGTTGGGTTTCGAACCGCATCCGGCGTTCGGCCTGGCCATGGCGACGGCGATCGGCCTGGAACGGGAGTACCCGGACCGCGTGCCGACCAGCCAATCACTGAACGAGCGCGGTCTGGCGCTTCGCGACGAGATGGCCAACAGCTGCACCAACGACATCCTCGCCGCGGGCGTGAACGGCAGCGCGCGCGACTATGTGACCTCTACATCGGTCTTCGACACTCCGGCCGCGTGGTCGGTGGTCGAGGAGAACAGTGTGGAGCTCTACCCGAGCGCCCCGGAAATCCCCATTTTCGAATGGCATTCACCGAGCGATGGGCTGATTCCGATCGATGCCATCGACAACACCAATCGCCATTGGTGCTCGGCCGGGGTGCCCGTGCAGACACTGCGCGTGGCCGAGGTGGAGCATCTGACCGCAGCGGTCCTCGGCGCCCCCTCGGTGCTGCCGTGGCTCCAAGGCCGGGTTCGCGGAGAGCCCGCGCCCAGCACCTGCTGACGTCGGCTCACCACCTCCCGGAGTAGCGATCGCGCGCTCGGAAACTTCGGATGGTCGGGCCCGGCGGACGAGTCGGGCCCGATCCGGATTGCGCGCAGATTCCCGGGGTAGACCGCAAATACAGGAGGTGATGACATGCCGAAGGCTTGGACCGACAAGCAGGAACGCCAGTACGAGCACATCACGGACTCGGCGAAATCCCGGGGCGCGAGCACCGGGCGCGCGAAGGAGATCGCCGCTCGCACGGTCAACAAGAACCGCGCCCAGTCCGGACAATCCAAGACTGCGAGCAAGACGTCGACCGACGACAAGTCCCCGCAGCAGCGCGGCGGTCAGCGTTCGCACAGCGGCGCCCGCGGGCCGACCCGCGACCAGCTGTACAACGAGGCCAAGAAGCGCAATGTCGAAGGCCGCTCGAAGATGACGAAGAAAGAGCTGGCGCACGCGCTCGGACGGGACTGACGCGACGCGCGGCTCGGCGACGAAGAAGCGAAAGGAGTGGAGATGACCAAGCAGCAGGAAACGGGCACCATCACCGGCACCAGGGACAAGGACTACAACCTGATCTGGTTCGTCGAGGCGTCCCTCGAGAACGCACTGCGTCTGGACACGTTCATCCAGGACGCGGAACGCGACGGAGACACCGAGCTGGTGGAGTTCTTCCGCAAGGCGCAGGCCGACAGCCGCAAGGGCGGCCGGATGGGTAAGGAACTGCTTGCCAACCGTCTCGCCCAATCGAATACGTGACTTTTCGCAGACGAGCGGCGGACGGGAGCCCGAGTGGGTTCCCGTCCGCCGCTGGTTCACAGGTCGTCCGGATCCGCACCGGCCCCTCGTGACGCGGTCCCGGCCGCGCCTTCGGACCACCGCACCCGGCGGTCGCCGGGCCGGGCCGGGAAGAGTCCGATGCACCGGTCCACCGCGGTGTCGTCGCCGACATCCTGGGTAAGCCGCTCTCGAACCTCGTCACCGAGCCAAGGAGCAGATATGCGCGTCGTCGTGGTCGGTGCCACCGGAAACGTCGGAACGAGCCTGCTGGAGACACTGTCGGCCGAAGCCGGAGTCAGTTCGATCGTCGGGATCGCGCGGCGGGTGCCGGGCATCCCTCGCCCGGGTGTGGAGTGGGTGCGCGCGGATGTGCGAACCGACGACCTGGAGTCCCATTTCCACGGAGCCGATGTGGTCGTGCATCTGGCATGGCTGTTCCAGCCCACCCATCAGCCCATGGTCACGTGGCGCGCAAATGTCGGCGGCACGGAACGCGTGCTGCGCGCCGTCGCCGCGGCGCAGGTCCCCGCGTTGGTCTACGCCTCCTCCGTCGGCGCCTACTCCCCGCGCCAGAGCGACGAGCCGGTGCCGGAGAGCTGGCCGACCGACGGCTGGCCACCCGCCGCTTACATGCGGGAGAAGGCTTACGTCGAAAGGCTGCTCGATCGGTTCGAGGCCGAGAATCAGGATCGCCGCGTGGTTCGCATGCGCCCGGCGTTCATCTTCAGCAGGCACACCGCCAGTCAGCAACGGCGTCTGTTCGCCGGTCCGCTGCTACCGAACCGCCTGATGCGGCCTGGTCTCCCGCCGATCCTGCCGATTCCGCGCGGCCTGCGGTTCCAGGCGGTGCACAGCTCCGACGTCGGGCGCGCGTACGCGCTCGCGATCGCGACCGATGCTCGTGGCCCGTTCAACCTGGCCGCGGAGCCGGTGATCGATCGCTCCTGGCTGTCCGCGGTCTTCGATGCCCGGGTGGTGTCCGTTCCGCCTGCGGTGATCCGCGCCGCACTCGCGCTGGGCTGGCACGCGCGGACACTGCCCGCTACGCCGGACCTGTTGGACGGGGTGATGCACCTGCCGATCATGGACACCGGCCGCGCGCGGGCGGAGCTGGGCTGGACACCTCGGTTCACCGCCGTCGACGCACTCCGGCACCTGATCTCCGGGCTGCGGGCGGGCGCGGGGGAAGACACCCCGCCACTGGCCGGCGACGCGGGCGGGCCATGGCGCTGGAAGGAATTCACCTCGGGCGTCGGTGGCCGCGAAATCGGCGTCGGCTAGTCACTCGGCCGAGTGCGCGGCGCGCTGAACGGGCGCTCCGGCCAGCACCTCTTCGATACGGGCGCTCGAGGACCGGCCCGCCGCGTGCAATGGTTCCGTCGAGCGCAGCGTGCGGCTGAGGACGAAAGCGCCCTCGAGGCTCGTGAGAACGGCGAGGATGAGATCGCGAGCGTCCGGGACGGACAGGCCGCGGCGGACGAAGTAGTCGGTGCCCTCGTCGATCCAGGAGGCGATGACTTCGGCGGCGACGTCGCGCAGCGCGGGTTCGCTGTCGGCGATCTCACCCGCGACGGTGCCGACCGGGCACATGTTGAGCCAGCCGGTCTGCTCGATCTGTTCGGCGGCCGCCGCGAAGGCGGCGGGTATCGCTTCGCGCAAGTCGTCGTGTGCGTCGAGCAGCAGCGGGAGCAACTGGATGTACGCGGCCCCGGACGTGCGCAACGCCGCGGCGGCGACCTGCGGTTTGCCCTCGGGAAAGTGGTGATAGAGCGACCCCATCGGAGCCCGAGCGGCGACGGTGAGTTGCTTGACGCTGGTGCCCGCATAGCCCTGCGTTCGCATCAACTCTGCCATCGCGGTGACGAGGCGCTCCCGGGTGCTGGTTGACATCTTCTCGGTCACCCTTCCAGACTAGAGCAAACACTCTAGAGTGATCGCTCGAATGGAGGCGGACATGCCTGTGATCGAACTGCCCGCGGGACGGGTGCACTACGTCGAGCGCGGCGAGGGACCTCCGGTCGTCCTGTTGCACGGCCTGCTGATGAACCACACGGTCTGGGACGAGGTGATCGACGCCCTACCCGAAGGCTTCCGGTACCTGTTGCCGGACCTGCCGCTCGGCGCCCATCCCCTGCCGCTGCGCCCCGGCGTCGACCTGAGTTTGCGCGGCCTGAACCACCTGATCGCCGATTTCCTCGCCGCGCTCGACCTGCGCGACGTCACGCTCGTACACAGCGATTGGGGCGGTGCGCTGTTCCTCACCGCCTACGGGCTGGACGAACGCGTCGGCAGGCTGATCGTGCTGCCGTGCGAGGCGTTCGACAACTTCCCACCCGGCCTGCCGGGCAAGATGGCCACCGTCGCCACTCACCTCCCGGGCGGCATCTCGCTGGCGCTGCGGCAGTTGCGCGTTCGGTGGCTGCGCCGCTCGCCGTTGCTGTTCGGTTGGATGGCGCGGCGCCCATTGTCCGATGCGCTGGTGCGCGGCTGGACCGAGCCGGGACTGCGCGACGCACGGATCCGGCGGGACCTGCTCGCCTACACCAGGTCGGCGTTCCCGAAACGAGAATTGATCGCCCACACCGAAGCACTGCGCGACTTCCGTGGAGACGCCCTGATCCTGTGGTCTTCGGCGGGCAAGGTGATGCCGCGCCGGCACGGCCCCCGGCTCGCGGAACTCATTCCCGCGGCCCGGCTGGTCGAAATCGATGACGCGTACGTACTGTCCATGCTCGACCAGCCCGCCGCCGTAGCCGAGGCGATGTCGGCGTTCCTGCTCGACAACCGCACCGCACCGGGGCGTGACAAGCGCTCGCCGCGATAGCGCCCGCGAGTCACGCTTCGTCCGGCACGCCGAGGACACCCCGCCCGATCACCCCGGCGATCACCTCCGTCGAATACGCCATGAGCTGGCCTGCCTGGGCATCGCGCAGATGACGTTGGATCGGCGACCGCTTCAGATACCCCGAGCCGCCGCCGACCCGAACGCCGAGCTGCGCCACGTCGACCGCCACTTTGTTCGCGAGGTACTTGGCTCGGGACAGGTTGTCGAAGAACAGCGCGATCCCATGGTCGGCCTGCCACAATGCCTGTTCGTAGAGCGCGTGCGCGGCGGCGAGCCGGGTCTGCGCGTCCGCGACCTCGTACTGCACCCACTGCTGGTGGCCCAAGGGCTTGCCGAGGATTTCCCTGGTGCGTGCGTGCTCGACCAGCGCGTCCAGCGCGGCATCGGCGATGCCGAGCGAAATCGCGGGAAGCCCGGCCGGGATCACCGCGAAATCTCCCGGACGCGGTGCGCGGCCGCGGTACTCGGCACGCAGCAGAGTGTCGTCGAACGCGAGCAGCTGGCTGCGCGTGGCGCGCAGGCCGAGAGTGTCCCAGATCGGGATGATCGATACCGTTTCGTCGGGGACCACGCCGAAGAAAGCGGGTTCCCCCGCCACGAGCGCGTTGACCAGCAGATAATCAGCGATCTCGCTCCCGGAGACGAACCGCTTCGCCCCGCTCAGCGACCACCCGCCCGCGGTCGGCTCGGCGACGTGCTGCGGCTGGAGGAAGCGGTTCCCGCTCGCCGGTTCGGACAACGCGTTCGCGAAGCGCTTACCCGACCGGAACTCGTCGGCGAAGAACGATCCCGAACTCTCGCCGGTGAATTCCGCGAGGGCGACGCCCGCCCCCGCGTGCATGGTCCAGATCGTCGCGGTGGACGGATCGGCTCGGGCCAGGATCCTGACGAGGCGACCGAGTCCCAGGTAGCTCAGGCCCGCGCCACCGGCCGATTCGGGCAGGACCGCGTGATCCGCCCCGGCCTCGTGCAACGCCTCCAGATGCTCGACGGCGAGTTCGGCGCGCTCGTCGTAGTCGGCCGCCACGGCCGCGAATCCGGTCGCCAAGTCGGCGACCCGGTCGAGCAATTCCCGCTCGCCGTCGCGGACCGGAACGATGAAATGCGCATTCGTCACGAAATGCTCTCTGGTCGAGGGGAATCGGCGAGCAAGGCTCGCCGGCTGATCTCCCCCGAGGGTACGCAGCCCGCGCCGACTTGCCTTGACGTCGACGAGAAGGTTTAGCGTGGCGGTAGCGGAGACAAGGAGGACGGATGCGCATCGGCGAACTGGCGGAGCGGGCGGGCACCAGCACGCGCGCCTTGCGTTACTACGAGGAGCACGGTTTGGTGCGGCCGCACCGCGCCGCCAACGGTTACCGCTCCTACGACGACGCGGAGGTGCTGATCGTGGCGCAGATCCGCGAACTGCTCGGCGCGGGCTTCGATCTCGACGACATCCGTCCGTTCGTCGCCTGCCTGCGGGCGGGCAACGGCTCCGGAGACGTCTGCCCGGACTCGGTGTCCACCTTGCGGCGCAAGCTGGCCGAGGTCGATTCATACCTGGCGCGGCTGGAGCGAGTACGGGGCCAGCTGCACGAGCGGCTCGCGGCGGCCTGCGAGTTCGACCGGATCGAGGAGCCGCGGTGAGGTTCGCGGTCAGCTACAGCACTCCCTTCTTCGGCGTCGACCCGGACCGGTTGATCGCCTACGCCCAGCACGCCGAGCGCTGCGGATTCGAAGCGATTTACCTGCCCGAGCACGTCGCGCTGTACCCCGGCGCCGCGGTCGGACCGATGGAGATCACGCCCTCGGTGCCGTTCGCCGACCCCCTCGACGCGCTGAGCTTCGTGGCCGCAGCGACCGAGCGGATCCTGCTCGGCACCGCGGTGCTGCTATTGCCCTACCACCATCCGGTCGTGCTGGCCAAACGCCTCGCGACGATCGACGTGCTGTCCAAGGGACGGATGCGCCTGCTCACCGTGGGGGTGGGGACCCTGCCCGGTGAGGCACAGGCCCTCGGCGTCGATTTCACCTCCCGAGGCCGCCGCGCCGACGAGGCCATCGACGTGCTGCGACTGCTGTGGTCCGGTGGCGCGGACGGGGTGAGCTTCGAAGGCGAGTTCTTCCGGTTCGAGAACCTCTGCAGTTATCCGAAACCCCTCGGCGGCGACCTGCCGATCCATGTCGGCGGATCGAGCCGCGCCGCGGCGCGCCGCGCCGGTTCCCGCGGCGACGGTTACTTCCCGGGCGGGATGCTCGCGCCCACCGAACGCGCCGCCCAGCTGGAGATCGCCCATACCGCGGCCGCTGCGGCAGGCCGCGATCCCGGCGCGTTCGAGTACACGCGCTGGGGATCTATCGACATGCCGGTCGAGCGGGTCGATGGACTGGCCGAACAGGGTGTCACGCGCATCGTGGTGAGCGCGAGCACAGGGGATCCGGAGCAAGCCGGAGACGAGCTGTCCGCCTTCGCCGAACGATTCGAACTTGCGAACGCACTGAAATAGCTTTCGCGCCCGGGCGGCGGTCCCGAACCAACTCAGACGGTATGGCCCGCAACCAGATCCGCCACCGAGTGGTAATGCAGGGTCTCCGCGGTGGGCCGCAGCACGGCGCCGTCCTCGGGTTCCAGCAGCATCCCGAGGTGATCACCCAGGTCGTAGCGGTCGCGGATACGAGCGACGAACCAGCTGGGCACCGTGCTGAGCACCGGGATGCCGCCCGGACCCGGGCGCCAGTCGCAGTGCACGAACTTGTCGATGTCGTCGCCGGTCTCACCGCCGAAAAGCCGTGCGAGGGAGAGTTGCTCGCTGCCGAGCAAATGCACCGCGAGCCGGTCGGCGTGCTGCGCGACCCGATAGGTGTAGTTCTTCTTGGACAGGCCGACCAGGAACCGGCGCGGCTCGATGCTGACCTGCGTCGCGAAGCCGACGAGACAACCGGCGCGCCGGCCGTCCGCCTGCACGGTGACCAGCAGCACGGGATAGTCCGCCGCCGCGACCACCGCGTCGAACACTGCGGTCCGGTCTTCGGTAGCCATCGGCCCTCCCAGCGTGATGCGACGTCTTCCCCGGATGCCCGCGCGACCGTCGCGCAAACATGCCGGAACGAGCAGCACTCACCCTACAACCGCGGCGGCAAGTCGTCTGAGACGCCGACGCCGACAAGAGTGAGAGGCCCGTACGACGGCCCGGTAGATCAGCTCTTTCCGATCTACATTGCCGTGGATGATAGTCCACCACAACGACTTCCGCGCCGACACCGAAAACGCATGGTGGCGGTCGCCACATTGCGAGCACATCTCTGCATACGGCTGACCCTCGCCTCGGCGGCCGCGGTTCGGCGGCACGGATCGTGCCACGAACTCGGCGGCGAGCGAGGCCATGGGCAGGCCGAGGATCACAGATCCACGTTCCGGTCGACGGGAGCGTCGCCGGTTCGCCGCCGCAGCGTCATGACGCCCGCCGCTGCGGCGATCATGCACAATCCCACCACCCAGAGCCCGGCGCGCTGACTGCCGGTCGCGTCCTTCAGCCCACCGGTGACGTACGGCGCGACGAAACCGCTGACGTTGCCGACCGAGTTGATCAACGCGATGCCACCCGCCGCCGCCGCGCCGGACAGGAAGGTGCCGGGCAGGGCCCAGAACGTCGGCAGCGCCGCGAGCACGCCGACCGCGCACACCGTGACCGCGACCATCGCGGCGAAGGGATCGCCGAGATACAGCGCCACCGGGATGGCGAGACCGCCCAGCAGCGCGGGCAGGGCGACGTGCCACGCGCGCTCACCGGTCCGGTCGCCGTGCCTGCCCCACCACACCATCACCACGGCCCCGACGAGGTAGGGCACCGCATTGATCAGTCCGCGCTGCACCACCGAGTAGTGCGTTCCGTATTGCTGCTGGAAGCCGTCGATGATCGTCGGCAGGAAGAATCCCAGCGCATACAGGCCGTAGACGATGCCGCCGTAGACGAAGGCGAGGCCGAGCACCCGCGGATGGGTCAGCGCACGGCGCACCGTCCAGTGCTCCGCGCGCCGCAACGTGGCCTGCTCCGCGGCGAGTTCGCCGGCCAGCCACTCCCGTTCGGCGGAGGCCAGCCAGCCCGCCTGCTCGGGACGGTCGGTCAGATAGAACCAAGTCGCCACCGCCAGCGCGACGGCGGGCAACCCCTCGACCAAGAACATGAAACGCCAACCGCTGAGCCCGAAGACGCCGTCGCCGTATCGAATGATCAAGCTGGACACCGTCGCGCCCAACGCGGTGGACAAGGGCACCGCCGTCATGAACAACGCGACGATCCGCGCCCGTTGCGCCTGCGGGAACCAATAGGTCAGATAGAGCAGGATGCCGGGAAAGAAGCCCGCCTCCACCACACCCAGCAGGAACCGCAGGAGATACAGCACGGTGGCGTCGGGCACGAAGGCCATCGCCGTGGCCACCAGCCCCCAGGTGGCCATGATCCGGGCGATCCAGCGCCGGGCGCCGAACCGGTGCAGCGCCAGGTTGCTCGGCACCTCCAGCAGCAGGTATCCGGCGAAGAAGATGCCGGAGGCGAATCCGAACGCGGTCTCGGTGAGCCCGAGCTCGGTCTTCATGCCGCTCGGCCCGGCGAACCCGATGTTCACCCGGTCCAGATAGTTGACGAAGTACAGCAGCCCGAGAAAGGGCAGCAGGCGAATAGTGACCTTGCGCAGCGTCGTGTCTGCCGCCTCGGCGGTGGAAACCATCTGCGCACTCTCGGCTCCGGACGGCCGCGTCGTCAAGGGCGGCGCAGTAAAATCCGTCCCATGGCGGTTACCTGGCCGGACGATGTGGACGACGTTCTCGGCGGCGATCTGACCTGTGCCGCAGCGTATGTGACGCCCGCGGGCGGCGCGGTGGTGTCGGCGGTGTCGCCGATCGGGCTGCGCGACCGGGCCCCGGGAACAGTGGGATTCACGACTTCACTCGGGTTCGGACGCAAGCTGGAGCGAATGAAGCGGCCCAAAGTGGCGCTGGCATATCACGCGCGCGAGCACGGCATAGGAAGCCGGGACAACTCGCGATTCGTGCTGGTGCAGGGCACCGCGGCGTTCGACCCGGCGCCCGACCAGGAGGCGCTCGACCGCCTCGGCGCCCAGGCCACGCCCTACATGGGCGCACCGCGGCGCGGTGTGTTCTGGGACCGGTGGCTGCGCGCCTACTACGCCGATCGAGTGGTGGTGACCGTGACCGTCGATCGCATCGTCGTATGGCCGGACTTCGACGCGGCGGGCACGCCCGAGATCCTCGGTGCCGCGGTCCATTCTGTCGAACCAGCGACACAGCAGCCTCCGGCGAAGGGGACGGCCCCCCGGGTGGACGTCGCCCGGACCGCGGCTCAGGCGGCGAAGCTGCCGCACCGGCTGCTCGGCTACCGGCAGGCCGACGGCTACCCGGCGGTCGTCCCGGTGCAGGTGACCGGGTCGAGCGCCGACGGTGTGCGGTTGACCGTCCCGGCGGGCCTTCCGCAAGGCGGACGCCGCGCCGGGCTGCTGGCCCACGAGTATCGGTCCCAGTTGATCGGCTTGGAATCGCGGCAGAACACCGGCTGGCTCGAGGTTTCCGGCCCCGACGCGGTGTACGCGCCGCACACCGCGTCCGGGTTCAAAGCGCCGCCGAACAAGACCATCCTGTTGCTCGGCAACGGTTTTCTCGCCCGGCGCGGACTCGCGAAGGCTCGCAAGTCCGGCTTGGTCGAAGCATTGCGCTGAGCCGCGCCTCCGGCAGCGACCGGGGGCGCGGGTCAGCCCCTAGTCCGCCGCCAGGTACACCGGCAGCCTGGCGTGCCCGTTGGAGATGAAACTGGACACGCTCCCGAGTTCGGCGGGATCGGCCGCCAGGCGCAGGTTCGGGAAGCGCTGGAAGAGCGCGGGCAGGGCGACCTCGGCTTCCAGCCGCGCCAGGGGTGCGCCCAGGCAGTGATGGGCCCCGTAGCCGAAGGCCAGATGTTCCTTGTTCGCTCGCCGCACGTCGAATTCGCTCGCGGTGGGGCCGTGCAGTTTCGGATCGCGGTTGGCCCCGGCGTAGGACGCGAGGATCGGTTCGCCCTTGGCGATGCGCAGGCCGTCGATCTCGATGTCGTCGGCCGCGAAGCGCAGCGGCAGGTGCGCCACCGGCGCCTCGTACCGCAGCGCCTCCTCGATCAGATCGGACCAGGCCGCACGCCCCTCGGTCACCTCGACACGCTGGTCCGGGTGGGTCAGCAGCGCGAAGACGGCCTGATCGAGCAGGTTGACCGTGGTCTCGTGCCCCGCGCTGATGACAAGCAGCAGCGTGTCGATCAACTCCTGCTCGGTCAGCTGCGAGCCGTCCTCCTCGTCCCGGTGCGAGATCAGCAGGCTGGTCATGTCGTCACCGGGTGTCTCCCGCCGATAGGCGACGAGTTCACCAAGGATCCGGTACATCTCCATGTAGTTCGCCTGGGACTCCTCGGGCCCGAGCGACGTATCGAAGATGCCGTCGACGCATCTGCGCAGACCGGCGTTCAGGGATTCCGGAACGCCCATCAGCGCGCTGATGACCTGGATCGGCAGCGGGTAGGCGAAACCTTCCCTGAGATCGACCGCTTCGCCCGCCGGTGTCGCGGCGAGCGCGCCGAGCAGGTCCGCGGTGATCTGCTCGACCATCGGGCGCATCGCCTGGGTGCGGCGGTGCGTGAAGGCGGGCGCGACGAGTTTGCGCAGCCTGCGGTGGTCGGCACCGTACGCGGTGAACATATTGTTCACCGCGACCCACGGCAACAACGGCCAGTCCTGGGGTATCTCGCCGTTGATCAACGCGGGCCAGTGCTGCTTGCCGTCCTTCGACACCCGGGGATCGGCCAGCAACCGCTTGAGCACGTCGGCGTCGGTGACCGACCACGCTCGCACGCCGCCCGGCAATTCGACCGGGGTCACCGGACCGCGCGCACGAATACGGGCGGACTCACCCTGAATATCGGCACCCACCGGGTCGAGTACCAGGGGTTGTGTGTCCATCGAGGACTCCTTAGAAGACGGTCAGCGGAGGGGATTTCGGAAAGACGACCGGCAGGGAGACCAGAGCGCGGTGGAATGGTCCCGGCCGCCAGTTCAATTGATCGGGCCGCACGCCCAAGCGCATCTCGGGCAAGGCGTCGAGGATCTGGTCGATCGCGTCCTGCACCACCAAGTACGCGGCCGACCGGGCGGGGCAGGCGTGCGGGCCCACGCTCCACGCCAGATGGGCGCGGCTGTCGGTGCGCTGCCCGACGCCGATCGCCGGATCGTTGTTGCATCCGGCCATACTGATCAGCACCGGCTGGTGCGCGGGTAGCCAGACATCATCGATGAGGATCGGCTGGCGCGGGAAGCTGACGCAGTAGTTCGCCATCGGCGGGTCGTTGAACAGCACCTCGTCGAGCGCGTCGCGGGTCGAGAGGCTGCCGCCGAGAAAGTCTCCCGCGAAACGTTCGTCGGTGAGCATCAGCAGCACCGTATTGACGATGAGGTTCTGCGTCGGTTCGATGCCCGCGCCGTAGAGGGTGATCAACTGGTGGATCATCTCGACGTCGTCGAGCCCGGCTTCGTGCCGCAACAGCCTCGAGGTGATGTCGTCGCCCGCGTCCTTGCGCTTGAGCTGCACCAGTTCGAACAGCGCGTCGGTGAGCATCGCGTTGCCCTTGTCCGCGTTGACGCCTTCGAAGATGGCGGCCATACCGGTCGCGACCTGCTGGCTGATGTCCGCCGGGCAGCCGAGCATGGCGTTGAGCACCGCGAAGCTGAGCGGGAACGCGTACTGGCTGATCAGATCCGCCGCGCCGTCCTCGCAGAAGGCGTTGATCAGCGGGATGGCGATCTGCTCGACGGTTCCGTGCATCGCGTGCAGGTCGACCCCGTCGATGGCGGCGACGTTCGCCTGCCGGTAGCGCAGATGTTCCAAGCCCGCGCTGCGCAGCGCGTTCTTCCGCCACTCCAGCATCGGCAGGACCGGGCACTCGCCCGGGATGTCCTTCTGCCAGATCCGCGGATCGGCCGGGAAATGATCGGGATCGTTGAGGATGCGCAGCGCGGTGTGGTAGCCGATCACCAAGGTGGCGGGCACGCCCGGCGACAGCTCGATCGGAACGAGCGAACCGAACTGGCGGCGCATTTGACGGTATGCGTTGTGCGGATCTTCCGCGTATTCCTGCGAATACAACGGGTAACGAGGGCCGCTGGTGTCGATCGGCGAGCCGTGCGAGACGGGGCACCCGGTCGCGGAAGTGGACGGCGGGAAGTGTGGCGTGGTCAAAAGACGAAACTCCAGAGAAACGAACATGTGACGAACGCGATCGACCGGGCGCGTGCGCGCCGCGACGGCGTAGGTCGACGTGAGGCGTGGGATCGGTGACAGGCCGGCGCACACCCTCATCAGCTGTGTGCACGACGACCTCTGAGCGGCAACCTCCTTCTGGACGGGAACGCGGCGATGGCGGCTCGCCGGACGGAGCACGGCTACTGCGCCGTGCTCCCCTCCGGCTGCGGGACATAGACGGACAGGGGCGGTGATTCCGGGAAGAGGACCGGCAGGGCGGTCAGCGATCGATGGAACGGACCCGGTCGCCAGGTCAGCTGCTCGGCAGGAACACCCAACCGCATCTCCGGCAACGCGTCGAGCAGCTGATCGATGGCGTCCTGGGCGATCAGATAGGCCACCGACCGGGCCGGACAAGTGTGCGGCCCGACGCTCCAGGCGAGATGAGCGCGGTTGTCGGTGTAGGCGCCCGTGTTGATCGCGGGGTCGTTGTTGCATCCGGCCATGCTGATGACCACCGGCTGGTGCGCGGGTAGCCAGACGCCGTCGATCAGCATCGGCTGTCGCGGGAAGGTGACGCAGTAGTTCGACAGCGGCGGGTCGGTGAACAACACCTCGTCCAGCGCGTCCCGGGTCGACAGGCTGCCGCCCAGGATGCCGCCCGCGAACCGCTGGTCGGTGAGCATCAGGCGCAGGGTGTTGACGATCAGATTCTGCTGCGGCTCGATCCCCGCGCCGTACAGCATCAGCACCTGCTGGACCATCTCCTCGTCGTCGAAATCGACGGGGTGCCGCAGT
The DNA here is from genome assembly GCF_053601535.1 of Nocardia sp. NPDC004718. Lineage (NCBI taxonomy): Bacteria > Bacillati > Actinomycetota > Actinomycetes > Mycobacteriales > Nocardiaceae > Nocardia > Nocardia sp. NPDC004718. The sequence continues at coordinate 22,230 of NZ_JBSGCA010000040.1, read as the reverse complement.
ATCCGGGAGACGATGTCGTCGCCGGGATGGGATCGCTTGAGCGCCACCAGGTCCGCCATCGCCTCGTTGAACATCGTATTGCCCTGTTCGGCGTCCACGCCTTCGAACATGGCGGCCAGTCCCGCCGCCGCCCGCTGCCCGATGTCCTGAGGGCAGCCGAGCATCGCGTTGATCACCGCGAACGCAAGCGGGAACGCGTATTGCGAGATCAGATCGGCGGAGCCGTCCCCGCAGAACGTATTGATCAGTGGCACGGCGATCTGCTCCACCGTATTGTGCAGCGCGAACTGGTCGATCTCATCGATGCCCGCGACCGTGGCCTGCCGGTATCGGGCATGTTCCATGCCGGAGTTGCGGATCGCCGCCGGACGCCACTCGAGCAGCGGAAGGACCGGACAGTCACTGGGCACGGTCTGCTGCCAGGTCCGCGAATCGGCGGGAAAGTGGTCGGGATCGTTCAGGATGCGCACCGCGGTGTGATATCCGATCACCAGTGTCGCGGGCACGCCGGGCGACAGTTCCACCGGCACCAGGGAACCGTATCTCGCGCGCGCTTCTCGATAGACGTGGTGTGGATCCGCCGCGAAATCGTCCGAGTACAAGGCGACCCGGGGTCCGTCGGAGCCGACCGGTGAACCGTGCGGGACCGGGCAGCCGCTGGAGAAGGACGATGTCGAGGACTGGGGGTGGGTCAAAACGTGACTCCAAAATCGGAACGTTCGACGAGCAGGGTGGGCACACGACACGCGTCCCGGAGCCCGGGAAGCGAACTGCCAGGTGAGCGTCTCGAATTCGAGCGAATGCCGAATTCCGCTGCGGCAAAGCATATCTCGTGTGCCAAACCGATGCGATCGTGCGTGTTCCCACTGCGCACGCCAACGGTGAAACACCTCCGCCCGCGTATCCACGAGGGCCACGCGGGCTGTCGAGTCCCGGCGCGGGACAGCCGAGCGCCCATGCCGGGTGTGATCGAGATGTTCTTCCCAGCCGGCCTACTCCGTCGCCTCCAAGAACACCGGCAGCTCGGAATGACCGTTGGAGATGAAGCTGAGCACGGTGCCCAGCTCGGACGGATCGACCGCGAGGCGCATGTCCGGGAAGCGCCGGAAGATGGCCGGAAGGGCGATCTCGGCTTCCATCCGGGCCAGCGGCGCGCCCAGGCAATGATGCGCCCCGTAACCGAAGGCCACATGATCCTTGACCGAGCGACGCAGGTCGAACTGGTCGGCGTTCGGACCGTGCACCTTCGGATCGCGGTTGGTCGCCACGTAGGAGGCCAGGATCGCCTCCCCCTTGGGAATACGGACGTCGGCGATGTCGATGTCCTCGACGGCGTAGCGCAGCGGCAGGTGCGCGACCGGCGCCTCGTAGCGCAGCGACTCCTCCACCACATCCGACCAGGGGATCCGCCCCGCCACCACATCGGCACGCTGGTCCGCACGGGTGAGCAACGCGAAGATGGCCTGATCCAGCAGGTTCACCGTCGTCTCGTGCCCGGCGTTGATGACCAGCATCAGGGTGTCGACGAGTTCCTTCTCGGTCAGCTGTGAGCCGTCCTCCTCGTCCCGGCTGGCGATCAGCACGCTCGTGATGTCGTCGCCGGGTCTCTCCCGCCGGTACGCCACCAGTTCGCTGATGAGCCGGTACATCTCCAGGTAGTTGGCCTGGGCCTCCTCCGGCCCGAACGAGGTGTCGAAGAATCCGTCGACACATTTCCGCACCCCTGGGCCCAGATGCTCGGGCACACCCATCAGCTCGGTGATGACCTGGATCGGCACCGGATAGGCGTAGCCCTCACGCAGATCGACGGCCGTGCCGCGCGGGGTCGCGGCCAACTGGTCGAGCAACTCGGCGGTGATCGCTTCGATGCGCGGTCGAAGCGCCACCGTACGACGGTGCGTGAACGCGGGTGCGACCAGCTTGCGCAGCCGCCGATGCTCGGCGCCGTAGGCGGTGAACATGTTGTCGACCGCTACCCACGGGTGCAGCGGCCACTCCTCGGTGATCTCGCCGTTCATGAACGCGGCCCAGTGCTGCCTGGGATCCTTCGAGACGCGCGGGTCGGCCAGAAGGCTCTTGAGCACGACGGCATCGGTGATCGACCACGCCGGCACCCCGCCGGGCAGTTCCACTAGGGCCACCGGCCCACGCTCGCGCAGCCGCGCCGCTTCGCCTTGGATATCGGAACCGGTCAGATCCAAGACTATCGGCTCTTGCGACATCGGACGCTTCTCCTTACACCATGTTCAACGGAGGGGACTTGGGGAAGACGACCGGCAGGGCCGCCAACGCCCGGTGGAATGGGCCGGGGCGCCAGACCACTTCGTCCGCGGGCACGGCCAGCCGCATTTCGGGGAGAGCGTCGAGCAGCTGGTCGATGGCTTCTTGCACGACCACGGACGCGACGGACTTCGCGGGGCAGGCGTGCGGTCCGACCGCCCACGCCAGATGCGAGCGATTACCGGTGCGGTCGCCGCCGCGGATCGCCGGATCGTTGTTGCAGCCCGCCAGGCTGACCAGCACCGGCTGGTGCGCGGGCAACCAGACGTTGTCGATCAGGATGGGCTGGCGCGGATAGGTGATGCAGAAGTTCGCCATGGGCGGGTCGTTGAACAACACCTCGTCCAGCGCGTCACGCGTCGACAGCGCGCCGCCGAGCATGTCGCCACCGAAACGGTCGTCGGTGAGCATCAGCAGCAGGGTGTTGGTGATCAGGTTCTGCTGCGGCTCGATCCCGGCGCCGTAGAGGCTGATCAGGTTCGACAGCATCTCCTCGTCGTCGAGGCCTGCCGGGTGATGCGCCAACCGGGACGTGACGTCGTCGCCCGGCTCCGCGCGGCGCTGGTGGATCAGCTCCATCAGCGCCTCGGAGAGCATCTGCATGCCCTTGGCCGCCTCGACGGTGTCGAAGAGCATCGCCATGCCGGTGGCGACCCGCTGCCCCAGTTCCGTCGAACAGCCGACGATCCGGTTGAGCACTTCGAAGACGAGCGGGAACGCGTACTGGGTCACCAGATCGGCGGACCCCGCCTGGCAGAAGGTGTTGATCAGCGGAATCGCGATGCGCTCTACCATCGAGTGCACCTCGTGCAGGTCGATGGCGTCGATGCTCGCGACGTACGCACCCCGGTAGCGGGCATGCGCCGCGCCGCTGTTGCGCAGCGCGTTCGGGTACCACTCCATCATCGGACGGATGGGCGAGTCCTCGGGAATGTTCTTCTGCCAGATGCGTGGATCGGCGGGGAAGTGCTCGGGATCGTTGAGGATCCGCACGGCTTCCTGATAGCCGATCACCAGCGTGGCGGGCACCCCTGGCGACAGTTCGATCGGGACCAACGAACCGTGGCGCCTGCGCATTTCCCGGTAGATCCCGTGGGGGTCGGCCGCGAATCCCTCGGCATAGAGCGGAATTCTGGGACCGTCGGTGTCGATCGGCGATCCGTGTGCGACCGGGCAGGCGCCGCTGGATAGGTGCGCGGGGTGGGTCGAGGACTGGGGCGTGGTCAAATGCGAGACTCCAAACGGTGGAACAAGAATTCGACTAGCGTGATCAGCGAACGCAGGCACGTGCCTCGGTCCCGGGCGTCCAGTGACGTCAGGGGGGTCCCGGGTTCCAGGTCGAGGGCATCGCGCACCTCGTCGAGCGGGTAGGGCCGGGCGCCTTCGAACTGGTTGACGGCGACCGAATACGGGACGCCGCGCTCCTCCAGCACCGAGAGGACCTCGTCGGACTTCTCGATGCGGCGGGTGTCCACCAGCACGAGCGCGCCGAGCGCACCGCGGGCCAGCTCCTCCCACAAGGGGACGAAACGCTGCTGACCCGGAGTGCCGAACAGGTAGAGCGCCAATTTGGGACTGAGCGTGATGCGGCCGAAGTCCATCGCGACCGTGGTCTGCGACTTGCCGGGCAGCCCCGCCATGTCGTCGACGCCGACGCTGGCTTCGGTGATGGTCTCCTCGGTGCGCAGCGGTTTGATCTCCGAGACGCTGCTCACGAACGTGGTCTTGCCGACACCGAAGTTGCCGGCCACCAGCAGTTTCACCGAGCGGGTCACGGTCTCCGGCACGTAATCGACGGCGCGATCAGACGGCGAGAGCACGGAGCCCATTGAGTACCTCCTCCAGCAGAGCGATCTCCGGCAGGGACTCGGCCGGGGTGGGGGTGACCAGATGCCCGCCGTCCATGAGATCGGACGCGACGATCTTCACGACGGACGGCGGAAGGTCGAGGTACGCAGCGATCTCCGCGATCGACAGCGCACCCCGACGGCTGCACAGGGCCATGACCCGGCGCGCATCGGGCGACGCGCCGGGGAGTGGATCTTTGGCGGTCAGGACCAAAGTAACCAGGTCCAGCTCGCGAGTGGGGCGCGTACGCCCTCCGGTGCGCACATAAGCCCGGACCAGGTCCGGATCGCGCCGCGGCTTGCTCATGACGGCCCCTCGCTCTCGCTCGGCTCCGTGCTGCCCAGCGGCGCAGTACCTCTGACTCGCTCGCTGCGCTCGATCATGGCATTTCGCTGCCGTCAACGCGCCTGCGCGGCTGGCTGCCGAGCTCGCGTCCGACCCGGCCTGCCAGCTCGTTCATCCGGTGGGCGACGAGGCCCACGTCGATGTCGTTGGTGGTCGCGACGCCGAGTAGCGCGCCCTCGCCCGCCGCGGTGATGAGGATCATTCCCTGGTCGTACTCGGTCATGTTCTGCCGCACGCCGTTCGTGGCGTCACCGCAGAATTCGCCGAGCGCCTTACCGAGCGAACGCAGGCCGGAGGCCGCGGCGGCGAAGCGTTCCGCCTCGTCGCGGGCGATCCCCGTGGAGTGCGCGATCCGCAGGCCGTCGTCGGAGAGCAACACCGAGAACCGCACACCCGTGATGCTGAGATCTTCGAGTAGCCAGCCCAGTTTGTTGCTGCTGTCGGTCACGGGTGTGGCCATCAGGATGTCATCCCTTCCGTGTCATCAGATGCGGCGGCGCGGCCGCTCTTGGAGCCGGTATGCCAAGCTGCGGCGACCTCGGGGCGAGCGAGACCGGGTTCGGTGCGCGGCCCGACCGGGGCGAGTGCGACCGTCCTGCGTCGCCGCTTGGGTAGCCCGCCGCTGGTGATCTCGCTCACCGACAGCGACGGCTCGTTCTCGCCGGGCTGTTCGCTCGGCGCGTCCTGCGCGGGAACCGTGGCCGGCTCCGGTTTTGCCTCGGTCACGGGCGCGACCTCCTGGACGTTCTGCGGGGTGACCAGCAGCGACTCCGGGATGTAGACCATCGCGCGCATGCCGCCGTAGACGTTCGGGCCGTCGATGTAGACGGTGAAGCCGTAGCGGCGGGCCAGCGCGGCGATGCCCGGGAAGCCGACCTTCGGCGACGGGCCGAGCTGGTGGATGTCGACGGGCCGCTCGTGCGCGAGCACCTGGCGGGCCTCCTCCATCTGCTCGGCGTTCATCCGCACGCCCGCGTCATCGATGATGACGGTGACGCCGTGGTGACCCTCCTGGAAGTTGACGTCCACGTAGGAAGTCGGCGGCGAGTACCGCAACGCGTTGTCCAGCAAGGTCGCCAATGTGTGCACGAGCGGTTCCACCGCGCGGCTGATCACGACACGGTCGAGCTGGTTGGGCCGCACCCGCAGGTATTCCCGGACACGGCCGGTGGCGCCGCCGACCACGTCGGTCAGCGTCTGCGCGGGCCAGCGGCGGCCGGGCAGACCACCGCAGACGATCACGTAGGACTGCGCCTGACGGATCATCTGCTGCACCGTGTGGTCGATGCGGGTGAGGGTTTCGTACACCTGATCGTCGCGATGCTCACGCAGCGCGGCGCTCACCACCTGGCTGACGTCAGCGCCGAGGCTGACCACGGAGGTGCCGAACGAGCGGACCGCGGCGCTGGTCGCTTGGCGCGACGCGGAGGCGACCTCGTTGCGCGCGGCCTCCTCGGCCGCCTTGATCGCCTGCTGTCCTTCGTTGTTGGTCAGCTCCCTGGTCTCCGAGCGCATCAGGCTCAGATCGTCGGCATACCGCTCGGAGATCCACCGCAGGATCTGCGCGAGCCGCGAATTCTCCATGCCCGCCTGGACTTCGACCGGGGGCACCTGGGACTCGAACCGGCGGATCGACTCGGCCACCGCGGGTAGCGTGGTGGCGGCGAACCGCTCGAGCGTGTCCTCGGTCGCGCGCTGTTCCCTGGCCAGAGCCTCGAGCTTGGCCCGCTGAGCCCTGGCATACTGCACTGCGTACAACGCCCCCGCTACGGCGATCACCAAAGCGACGGCGAGGATCCATGAAAGCACCACGGCGATATCTTGATTCATCAGTTCTTTCGTCGTTGACTGGTCTCGAGGAATCGGCCCACTGCCATCCTGCTTCGCTCGCCTTCCCTCGCCTGCCGACCCATGAACGGACCGGTCGGTGGGGTCCGCGTCGGAGTACCGGAAATCCCACGACGGCACCGGCGCTCACCGAGAGCGCCTACCGCACAGTGCCCGCAGGACAGGCGATTACATGTCAATCGCCGACCGCCCGGATCGTGTCCGAACGGTAACCAGAACCCGACCATTCGCACATTAGCAGCATTCCACCGAACTCTCTGCCGATCCCACAGACACTTTCCGGATTCCCGGAACTGGGACGATAGGTGCCGCAGATCGCGACATAGCTGCGCAATAATGTTGGGCTGCGGTGCAACCCGTGGACCATTTGTCCTGCGTATGGGCCTGCGCGCCGGAGAGCACCGGAAGCGCGGGTGGCGGCGCGGAGGCCGGGAACGCCCACGGCGGCCGAGCCGAACAGGCGGAATGGATGTTCGCTGACGCATCAACAAATGTATTGGCGGGTGCTCGAATTCGAGTCCGCGAAGTAGCGTCCACCTCTGTGCGGGGACTCCACCCGGACCGGCCGCCCTCGCCACCGACCGGACCGCGGGAGCCGGATACCATGCGCCCATGGCAAAGCTGAAGGTCTCGGTCGACGTCCCGATCTCGCCCGAGGAGGCCTGGACGCACACCTCCAACCTCGCCGAACTCGACAAATGGCTGACCATGCACGAAGCGTGGCGCGGAGAGGTTCCCGCCGAATTGACCGTCGGCACCCAACTGGTCGGCATCGCCTCAGTGAAGGGCCTGCGCAATCGGGTCACCTGGACCGTGCGGGCCGCCGAACCGCCGCGCCGCCTGCAACTGACCGGCGCGGGCAAAGGCGGCACCAAACTGGGTTTGCAGCTGCTCGTCGCCCCGAAGGGCTCCGGTTCGGAGGTCACCGTCGACATCGAACTCGGCGGCGCGCCGCTGTTCGGCCCCATCGGATCCGGTGTGGCCCGCGCCGTCAAGGGCGATATCGAACGTTCCCTGGATCGCTTCATCGCCCTGTACGGGTGACCTCGGCCGTCACCCGCCGAAGGTGTCGAAGATCGTTTCGGCGCGGTCGCGGGTGCGGTACATGCCCCACGCGGTCTCGGCCAAGTCGTCCGGATCCAGAGTGTGGCCGTCCGGGCTGCCGAACCGCGCCGGGTCGGCGGCGACCATCGCGTGGATGTCCCCACGCTCGACGAGACCGCCGATGGTGAGTGTGCCCGCGTAGAGACCGCGCTCGGCCAAAGCCGCGTTCAGGGTGAGCGCGTAGTTGCGCAGCGCCGCGGCGGCGAGGGCGAGGTGGCCGAGCATGGGCATGGGGCGGACGCTGGAGAGCCCGCCGGCGAAGAGCAGTGCGCCTTTCCCCCGATCGAGCATGCCCGGCAGCACGCCGCTCACCACGTCGACCGCGGGCCACACCCACTCGAACGCCGATCGCGCTGTCGCCGCGTCGATGTCGGTGATCGGCACCGGCTGCTGCGTCGGCCCCGGTCCGTAATAGACCATTCCGATCGGGCCCTCCCTGCGGATGTCGCCGAGTATCGCGCCGAGCCGCGACCGATCGGTGACGTCCGCGACGTGAGCGGTGGCGGCTACACCACGTTCCGCCAGGTCCGCGAGATACCCGGCGTGCCGAGCGTCGCTGCGCGAGATCAGCGCGACGCGGAACCCTTCCCGTCCGAACCGGCGGGCCATCGACATCCCGAGGCCGGGGCCGACACCGACGATCACCGCTGTTTCCTGATCCGCCATGCGTTCTCCTTAATTTGAGGCCCCCCTCGATTTATCACCGTAGCACGAAGTCGAGGGCTCCCTCAGGTTCGGTAGGATGATCGCGTGACCAAACCGCTGCGCCGCGACGCCGCTCGCAATCGCGATAATCTGCTGCGGGCAGCGGCCCAGGTGTTCACCGAACAGGGCCTCGACGGCTCGCTGGAGGAGATCGCGCGGCGCGCCTGCGTCAGCATCGGGACGCTCTACAACCACTTCCCCACCCGCGACACCCTGATCGATGCCCTCCTGCCGCCCCGGTTTGCCGCGGTGGACGAGATCGCCGCCCGGGCGGCGGCCGAACCGGACGCGTGGACGGCGTTCACCGGATTCGTGGAAGACCTGCTCAGCAGGCTCACCGCCGATCGCGGACTGCTAGAGGCGTTCACCGGGGACCATCCAGCGGCGGTTCAGCTGGCGCAGGCCTGCCATCGCGGAATGTCGCATCTGTCGACGGTGCTCGCGCGCGTCCGGGATGCCGGCGCATTGCGTGCCGACGCGACCGACGAAGATGTCGTCAACTTGGTATGGGCGCTGTCGCTGCTCGGCGAGACCACCGGCTCGCCGTCGTGGCGGCGCGGCCTGGAGATCGTCTTCGACGGGCTGCGCGGCGATCGCTGAACGAAAGGATTTCGCACAGGTGCCCTACGCAACGGCGGCCGATGGAGTTCGCCTCGCCTATCAAGTGGCGGGCACGGGCAGCCCGCTGGTCCTGCTCGCCGGGCAGGCCAACAGCCATCACTGGTGGGACGGCATCCGCACGGACTTCGAGACCGGGTATCGCACCATCACGCTCGACTGGCGCGGTACCGGCGACAGCGACAAACCCGATGAGGTCTACAGCACCGAGGGTTTCGCCGACGACGTGGTGGCGGTCCTCGACGACTTGGGCGTGCGGCAAGCCGACGTCTACGGCACGTCCATGGGCGGGCGAGTGGCCCAGTGGCTGGCCGCCCGCCATCCGGACCGGGTGCACACCCTGGTGCTCGGCTGCACCTCTCCGGGCGGAAAACACGCTTTCGAACGCGGTCCGGAAGTCAGGAGATCGCTCGCGCAGCGCGACCCCGCGGCCGCGCGACAGGCTCTGCTGGAATTGATGTACACCCCGGCTCGGCTGGCGAGCACCTCCGGCCCGTACAACACGCTCGGCGACCCGGCCATGCCCGCCTACGCGAAGCGCAGGCATCTGTACGCGAGCAACAAGCACGACGCCTGGGATGCGCTGCCCGACGTCCGGGTTCCCACTCTGGTGGTGCACGGCACGGAGGACTGCTTCAATCCCGCCGCGAACGCTCCCCTGCTGGTCGAGCGCATCCCCGACGCGCGACTGCATCTGATCGAGGGCGCACGGCACGCGTATTTCGACGAGTTCCGCTCGGTGGCGAGCCCGGCCGTCTTGGCGTTCCTCGACGGGGCGCGGCCTCGGCCCACCACGGGCCTTGCCCACGGCAAGAAATAGGGGCCGCGGCGGCATCCGCCCGGCCCCTGGGTAGGTCCCGGGATCGGCAGGCGATCCCGGGACGAGTACCGCTAGGCGTGCACCACTGTCGCCGCGTCGACCGCCTGTGGGTCCTTCGGCTTGGTCCGCGGCAGGAAGGACGCCGGGATCAAGGTGAGCACGATCAGCACCAGCGCCACCACATAGGTGTGGCTGAACGCTTCCGCGGCCTGCTGCAGCCCGGTTTCGACGGCGCCCGGCGGAAGCTGGCTCGCCAAGCTGGGATCGAAGTTGGCCGCGATCGCCGGGCGCGCCAGCGGCTGGTTGTTCAGCAGGTTGGTCAGCACCACCGACATCGTCGCCGTGCCGATGGAGCCCGCGGTCTGGTTGACGATGTTCATCAGCGTCGACCCGCGCGCCACCTGCTGGTGGGTGAGAGTCTGGATCGCCGCGGTCATGATCGGCATCATGGTGCAGCCCATGCCGAGGCCCATCACGAACAGCGCGCCGATCATGGGGAGATACGAGCTGTCCGCGTCGAGTTGGACGAAGTAGGCCGTCCCGATCGAGATCAGCGTGATACCGACCAGCACGATCTTGCCCGGGCCGATCTTGTCCACGAAGCGGCCCGCGATCGGCATGCTGAGCATCGCGCCGATGCCCTGCGGCGCGATCAGCAGACCGGCTTGCAGCGCCGACTCACCGCGCACCTGTTGCAAATAGGTCGGCAGCAGCAGACCCGCTCCGAAGAAGGCGATGGCGAACAACACCATCGTGAGCACCGCGAAGGTGAGCGCGCGGTTGCGGAACAGGTGCAGATCGATCAGCGGGTGCTCGGTGCGCAGCGCGTGGAACACGAACGCCGCCATGAGCACCGCGCCGATGGCGGCCGGGATCAGCACCCGCGCCGCGAGCACCGTCCCCTGCTCCGGGATGGAGGAGACGCCGAACAGGAACAGCGCCAGGCCGGGCGAGGCCAGCAGCATGCCGATGAAGTCGAACGACTCGGACGGCTCCGGCTTGTCGCTGGGCAGCACGATGGACGCCAGCGTCAAGGCGATCACGCCGATCGGCAGGTTGATCAGGAAGATCCAGTGCCAGCTGAAGTTCTCGATCAGCCAGCCACCCAGGATCGGGCCGCCGATCGGGCCGAGCAGCATCGGCACGCCGAGCACCGCCATCACCCGGCCGACCCGCTGCGGACCGGCCGCATGGGTCATGATCGTCATGCCGAGCGGCATCAGCATGCCGCCGCCGAGGCCCTGGATCACGCGGAACGCGATCAGCGATTCGATGTTCCACGCCGTGCTGCACAGCAGTGAGCCGAGCACGAAGAAGGTCAACGCCATGATGTACAGCCGCTTGGTGCCGAAGCGGTCGGCCGCCCATCCGGTCAGCGGGATCACGGTGGCCAGCGCCAGCGTGTACCCGGTCATCGTCCACGCCGCGATGGCGTAGCTCGTGTCGAACTCGCGCTGGAAGGTCGGGATCGCGACGCTGACGACGGTGATGTCGAGAATCGACATGATCGCGCCGAGCACCACGACGCCGGCGACCTTGAAGACGGCCGCGTCGAGTTTGTCGGTGGCCGGGTCGGGCCCAGCCGCCTGGGTATCCGGAGGTTGTGTCACCGTTTAAGCGTGGCACCTTCGCGGCCGCAATACCAGTCATTACGGGTTCCCGTTGCCGGAAAATCCGCCAGCGCGACCAAGGCGGCCCGAGTCGCTGCCTCACTGGCGGGCAGCAGAGGCAACCGTACCGCAGGGCTCGGTATGCGACCCTGCGCCGCGAGCACCGCTTTGATCACCGCGGGGTTGGGTTCGGCGAACAACGCGGCCGACAATACCGCGAGCCGGTGACCGAGCGTCCGCGCCACATCGACCGGACCGGAGCGCCACGCGGCGACCATCGCCGCGAACGACGAGGTGTGCACGGCGGCCGAGGCCGCGATCGCACCGGACGCGCCGAGGGCCAGCAGCGGCGCGGCGAACAGATCGTCACCGGCCAGTACGGCGAAGCCTGCGGGCCGGGTGGCCATCAGCGTGACGGTGGCGTCGTCGACGGCGCCGACGGCATGCTTCAGGCCGATGACGTTGGGCAGGTCGGCCAGCGCGAGGAGTGTCGCGGTTCCCAGGGAAAGTCCGGTCCGGTAGGGGATGTGGTAGATGATCAGCGGAACGGGAGAGGCCGCCGCGAGTTCGCGGAAATGCGCGAGCACGCCCGCCTCGGAAGGGCGCGTGTAATACGGGACCACGGTGAGCGCCGCGGTGGTGCGCGGATCCAGCCCGGCGAGGGCTGCGACGGAAGCCGCCGTCGAGTTCGATCCGGCGCCGACGATCAACGGCGCGTCGCGTTCCCGGCACACGCGCGCGCAGACGGCGATCACTTCCGCCCGCTCGGCGGCGGTCAGAGTCGCGGGCTCCCCGGTGGTGCCGAGCGCGACAAGGCCGGTCGCGCCGTCGTCGAGGACTTGGCGGGCGAGCCGCTCCAGCGCGTCCGCGGCGAGTGCGCCGTCGGCCGTGAACGGGGTGACCAGAGGAACGAAGAGACCTGCGAGCGTCATGACGATCAGCCTCGCCGCCGGAACTCATCAGATCCAGTTCACGTTTCTGTCGCAGACCATAAGCTGAACTTATGCTCGACGTCCGCAAACTGCGCCTCCTGCGGGAACTGTCGCACCGCGAGACCATCGCGGCGGTCGCGGAGGCCCTCGCTTACACCCCTTCGGCGGTCTCCCAGCAACTCGCCGCACTGGAACGGGAAGCGGGCGTGCCACTGTTGACGCGGACGGGCAGGCGGGTGACGCTGACCCCGGCGGCCGTGGCGCTCGTCGGGCACACCGAGCGGATACTCGCGGTGCTCGAGCAGGCCACCGCCGAACTGGCCACGATCCGCACCGAACTCACCGGAACCTTGCGCATCGGCGCGTTTCCGACCGCGGTGCGGACCATCCTTTCCCCCGCGCTCGTCGCGCTGAGCAGCGCGCATCCCCGGCTGGAATTGCGCGTGACCGAATTGGACCCGGCGCTGGCGCCCGACGCGCTGCGCGCCGAGACCCTGGACGTCGCGCTGATCCAGGAGTACGACTACGCGCCGGTCCCCGCCGATCCCGCGTTGCACAGCGAGCCGCTGTTCGAGGAGATCGTCCATCTCGCCGCGCGCACCGCCGAACCGCTCGCCGCGCATCGCGAAAGCGCTTGGATAGCAAGCACTCCCGGCACAATGTGCCACACCATGACGGTGCGCGCCTGCGAGGCGGCGGGCTTCACGCCCAGGATCCGGCATCACGCCGACGACTTCGGCACGGTCCTCGCGCTCGTGGCCGCGGGTCAGGGTGTCGCGTTGGTCCCGGAATTCGGTACGCGGGATTGCCCGCAGGGCGTCATCCTCGGCGCGCTGCCGATGCGACGGCGCACGCACCTCGCCTACCGGCGCGGCACGGGTGACCATCCCGCCGTGCGCGCCGCACGCGTCGCGCTGCGGGAATCGGCGGGACGCTCCGGCCGCTGAACCCCTCAGCGCAGCCGATATCGGCTGGTGGGCACGACATCCAAGTTCCGGTCACCGCCGAACGTCGCGACACTCGCCATCAGCCGATCGATGCGGCGTGCCAGTTCCGCTCCGTCACCGCCGCTGCCGTAGAAGGCGTGCGGATCGGTGAGCGCCTCGAGCGGGAACAGCTCCTCCACGATCCCGGCGATGTCCGGCGCACCGGCTGTCGCGGGCCCGGTCACGACGTTCTGCACGTAGCCGAAGGTCGCCTGAGTCTCGATGGCGACGGCGGTGTGATGGTTGCGCCAGCGATCCAGCCACTCGGCATGCGACAGGTCGTCCGGTTTACGTAGGAAGGCGAAGTTCGACAGGCCCGGCGCACGCTCGAGCACCGCGGTGACCGGTGGGGGAATCGGCGTCGCCTCCTCGACATGCCAGCCTTCCACCCGCTCGGCCACGGTGCTCAGCACGCGCGCGGCCACCTCCGCCTGCGGCGCGTCCGCCCACCAGACGCTGACGACGGCCCGCACCGGCGCGTCGAACGACGTGATGCGCAGCATCGCCGTCTCGACCGCCGCGTCGGAGATGTTCGCCTGCACCGCGGCGGCCCCGGTCAGGCGCGGCGCGAAGTCCGCCGCGAGCAGGTCACCGACGCCCCACAGCGCAAAGATGGTCTTCATCGACAGGCCACTTTCTAGAACACGTTTCACTCGCGTTCGAGCCTAACCCACCCGCACGGTTGGTCGCTCGGGCTCGGGGTATCCGACCCTCAGGCTTGCGAAGGTGGTGATCCGTGCGGACCATATCGACCGACATACCGGCCAGGCTGGATCGTCTGCCCTGGTCGCGGTGGCATTGGATGATCGTGATCGGGCTCGGATCCGTCTGGATCCTCGACGGGCTCGAAGTGACGGTCGTCGGCAGCGTGGCCGCGCGGCTTTCGGAACCGGGCAGCGGCCTGACCATCACGGCCGCACAGGTTTCTGGTGTCGCGGCGGCGATGTACGTGGCGGGCGCGGGCACGGGCGCTCTCTTCTTCGGTTGGCTGACCGACAGGTTCGGCCGCAAGAAGCTGTTCCTGATCACGCTCGCGATCTACCTCTTCGCGACCGCCATGACGGCGTTGTCGTTCTCGATGTGGTGGTTCGTCTTGTTCCGCTTCCTCACCGGCTTCGGCATCGGCGGCGAATACGCGGCGATCAACTCCGCGATCGACGAGCTGATCCCCAAGCAGTACCGCGGACGCATCGACATCGTCATCAACGGCACCTATTGGCTCGGCGCGGTCGGCGGCGCGTTGCTGTCCATCGTCGCATTGAACACGAATCTGTTCCCGCCGAATGTGGGCTGGCGCTTGACCTTCGCGCTCGGCGCCGTGTTCGGCCTGATCATCCTGCTGGTGCGCAGACATGTGCCGGAAAGTCCGCGCTGGCAGTTCATCCACGGTCACGAGGACGACGCGGAACGCTCGGTCACCGCGATCGAGGCGCGCGTCCGGGACGACACGGGCGCTTCGCTCGCCGACGTCTCCGATCACCAGATCCGGATCCGGCAGCGGCGCAGCATCTCCTTCCGGGAGATCGCGGCGGTGCTGGTGCGGCACTATCCGCGCCGCAGCGTGCTCGGGTTGTCGCTGTTCATCGGGCAGGCGTTCCTCTACAACGCCGTCACGTTCAACTACGCGCTCATCCTGTCCAGATCGTTCGGCATTCCGGACGACCGGGTCGGTTATTACTTCGCGGTCCTCTGCTTCGGCAACTTCCTCGGTCCGTTGCTGCTGGGCAAGTTCTTCGACACGATCGGGCGCAAGCCCATGATCGCGGGCAGCTACCTCGGCTCGGCCGTGCTGCTGCTGGGCACGGCGTGGCTTTTCGCGGCGGGCCACCTGACCGCGACCACGCTCACCGCCTGCTGGACCGCGGTGCTGTTCGTCGCGTCGTGCGGCGCCAGCGCGGCGTATCTGACCGTCAGCGAGGTCTTCCCGATGGAAACCCGCGCCATGGCCATCGCCTTCTTCTACGCGATCGGTACCGTCGCGGGCGGCGTCGCGGGACCGTTGGTGTTCGCCGGGCTGACCGCGGGCGGCGAGCCGGGGAAGACGGCCCTGGCGTTCACCATCGGAGCGCTCGCCATGTTCGCCGCCGGTCTGGTGGAACTGGCCTACGGGGTGCCTGCGGAAGGGCGGTCGCTGGAGGATTTGGCCGAGCCGCTCAGCGCGACGCCCGAGCGGGCGCGCGTCGAGGCCGGTCAGCCGCCGCCGAGCGGATAGGGACGATACCGCGGATCGTCGCTCGCGATGGCCTCGCCGCCAACCTCGTCCGCGATTGCGCCCGTTGCCCTTCCAGATCTCGAAAGGCTTGCCGTTACGGCTCTCCACCGGTGCGGCGGCGGAAAACTGCGTGGCGACCGCACAGAAGGCAGGTCGCACCCGCCCCGGAATTCGCGGGGCGGTCATGGATGGGACGAGTCGCTACATCCTCGCAAGTCGAGCCGAACTCGGAGCGAGTCTTCGATTTCGAACGCCGCGAAATGTGAATGTCACGTAAACGCGCGAAGTTTTCGGTGAACGCGCTCCCGGCCCACCGTTCAGGCCACGAACGACATTCGTGATCACCCTGTGCGCGCAGCGCTTTCGGCTATGCCGCGGAAAACCCTCGCACACATTCGGGCGCAAGTCGTAGAACAACTCACCGCCCGCAATTCCGCGCCGAGGGCCGGCCGACGCCGGCCGGCCTTCTGCACGTTGCGGCGAAACCGACGAGCCCGCGGCTCGTCAGTTGTGCCGCGGGTCGGCGGCCGAGGCGTGCGGCCGGGTGATCCGGCGATGCGCCATGACTTCGGCCCACCAACTGCTCAGCGGGCTCGGGTCGGGCCATACGATCCGATCTCGTTCTTCGTCGTCCGCGACGGGCGCTTCGGGTTTCTCGATCACGATGACATTCCTCTGCGCTGGTGCACGTAGCCGTACACATACTTGCGGAGAGCCCTCGTGTCCGTGCGCGCCGGTAGTTTCGCGACAGAGCGCGTCGAATCGGCTGAACGTCGAGCAGCGCGGGTTCCTCGCCCCTTTTATCGGATGACCGCGCTGTCGATCCGATACATCCCACATTTACCACAGCCGACGGGAAACAAACCGATCTTTTCGGTTTACGATCTGGACACCAAGCGGTCGCTTGTTCACTATTTTCGGCGCTGAACAGTGGAAATAGCGGGTTCGGCCGGGTTTCTTACACGAAACCGAAAAAGCACCGGGTGGTGAAACACACGCGGCCAACTCGTCGCCATCACCCACGGCAGCGCCCGCGCTGACAGCGATCGGCCTCGGCCGCGCGTACGCGACTCCGGAACGCGGCGCGGTAGCGGCGGCGGTTGGAGGCTTCGTAGATCCCTCGGGTACAACTCGTGTGGTAGCGCGCCCCCACACGAACGCGCCGCGCCCACCTGCGTTCGCTGATTCGGCTCGACACGCCCGGGTACCCGCCGACTGTGGTGCACCGAACCGAAGCCGTCGGCACACACGACGAAGTCACCCACCGCCGAGCAGCACGGACCGGGTGGTCGCCGATGGTTTCCGACGACCACCGGCACGGGCCTTCGCGGCAAGGGATGCCTAGGTGATCTCGATGGCCGACCTCCGCCGCATAATCCATCAGCACGGGCCCTTCGCATCGGTCTGCTTCGACAGTTCCCACGACACCGAGGACGCGGCGCGCGGCACCGAGCTACGCTGGCGTTCGATAGACGCCGAACTGGACCGCAGCGGAGCCCGGCCGCGCACCCGCCGGCTGCTAGCCCAGGCGATCGAACTGCACCCACCGGCGCGAGGGCGATGCGGCAGGCTGCTCATCGCCGACGAGACCGAGGTGCTCGCCGACGAACGTCTACCGCGCCCGCCCGACATCCAGACCGTCCGGGTGTCGCCGCTGCCCTACCTGCTGCCGCTTATCGAAGCGCAGGCGGAGAAAGTACCGCATGTCGTCGCGCTCGTGGGCCGGGTGGGCTCGGAGCTGTACGCACTCGACGGCCACGGCAGCGAAACGAGGCAGACCCTCCGCACCGCCGGCCATCCGGTGCTCGAGCCTCGGCGCGACGACTGGTCGCACCGCACGATCCGGCAGCGGATCGAGGACACGGCGCGACGCAACGTCCGCGAGTTCGCGGGCGAGCTGGACCGGCTCGCCGATACCGTGCGCGCGGAGGTCGTCGTGCTCGCCGGGGAAGCCTTGGCCCGTGCGGAACTTCGGGCGGTGTTCGATGCGAAGGGCAGGGACGTCATCGACGCCGAAACCGGCACGCTGACAGCGGGTTCGGACCCCGAGGCGCTCGACGCCGAGGTCCGCGCGATTCTGCACCGGGTGGCGGCGCAGCGGCGCCGCCGGGTCCTCGAGCGCTTCGCCGCCGAGATCGAGCGCCCGGACGGCTTGGCGGTGGCCGGACTGGCCGCGACCACCAGCGTGCTGCGCGCCGCCACCGTGGAGCGGCTACTGCTCGATCTCGGAGTGCTGGGCGACCGATTGGTGCCGGCCGGGTCCGCCCCGAACCCTCTGATCGGCCCGGCCACGAACGGCTCGGCCGGTGAGATGCGCCGCGCCGACGAGGCGCTGCCGGTGGCGGCTCTGGCGATCGGGGCCGAGATCGTCCTGGTCGACGCCGTGGCAGCCCTGCACGACGGGGTCGGCGCCGTGCTGCGCGACCACTAGGACCGATCCCTACGACTTAGGGATGCGCTCGTGCAATGTGAGCAGCATGTGGTCGAACGCGGTCTGCACTCCGGGCGAGGCCGGGGGCAGGCGGTCGATTTCGGCGATGAGCTGGGCGGCGAGGTCGCGCAGCTTGACGTTGGTCTCCTGCGAGCGCCACTGCAACACGTGGAATGCCTGGTCGGCGTTGATCCGGTAGACCCGCATCAGCACGCCTTTGGCCTGCTCGATCAGCGCGCGCGCTTCGACGAGTCGCGGCAGCGTGTCGTCGAGCAGATCCTGGCGGTCCTCGGCGATGGTGGCCGTCAGGTCGACGTAGTAGCCCGCGGTGCCGACCACGGTGCCGTCCTTGTCGGTCATGGTGTCGCCCAGTACGAGCACATGGTGCGGCACACCCGCGGTGTCGATGATGCGATGACGGCTGCAGAACGGTTCGGCGTTGCGCACCGACTTCTCGATCGCCTCCGCGACATGATCCCGATCCTCGGGGTGCTTGTGCGCGAGTAGCAACTCGGTCGTCGGCGTCACCGCGTCAGGCTCGTAACCGTGCATCGCGGCGACCTCGTCCGACCACTCCCAGTGCTGGTCGGCGAACCAGAACCGGAAGCTTCCCGTGGCCTGCGGGATCCCCGCACCGACCACCCGGGCTACGGTGTCTTCGGCCGTGTCCACGATTGAGTCGCCCGATCCGTTCATCGCGTCAGTATGCTCCTACCTGCAGCGTCTCACCGTGATCCCGGCGATCGAAGCGAACGTCCCGACCGCGCACCGCACGCGGCGCCAACATCATCTTATTCCCGGCGGAGCATGGCCGGCCGGACGATCCGCCGCGAGCCCGTCACCATGGCCGGATAGTCTGGGGGTCGTGGGGGGGGGGGGGGGGGGGGGCCCCCCCCCCCCCGCCCCGGGCGGATTGATCGGGGGCGCCGGGGGGGCCCGGGGTGGGCGGGGGGGTGGGCG
>NZ_JBSGCA010000040.1:0-3521 GCF_053601535.1 Nocardia sp. NPDC004718 | reverse complement strand
GCGCCCCCCCACCATCTACGGCGTCCCGCGGCTGCGGGGGGCGCCGCCCCCCCCCGGCCCCCCCCCCCCCCCCGGGGGGGGGGGGGGGGGGGGGGGGGGGGGGGCCGCCCCCCCCCCCCCCCCCACGCCCGTGCCGAGCCTTATTCAGCGTGCGCCAGAGCGACCCGCTGTCTCTCGGTGTCGATATCGAGGATGCGCACCGTCAGAGTGGCACCGACCTGCGGTTCGGTGGACCACTCGGTGCGGTGCAGCAATCCGTGAATCCCTGGAGCGATCTCCATGAACGCGCCGAACGGCGCGATCTGCACGACGGTGGCCTCCAGCACTCCGCCCCGAGCGTGGGCGGCGACGAAGTCCGGCCATCCGCGCTGCTGCGA
The DNA here is from genome assembly GCF_053601535.1 of Nocardia sp. NPDC004718. Lineage (NCBI taxonomy): Bacteria > Bacillati > Actinomycetota > Actinomycetes > Mycobacteriales > Nocardiaceae > Nocardia > Nocardia sp. NPDC004718. The sequence continues at coordinate 3,144 of NZ_JBSGCA010000040.1, read as the reverse complement.
TTCCGAATGGGACATGTATTTTCACCTCCTTCCGACGTCCCTGTAGTGACATGGGATTTCGCGAAGAAGGCGGCGGGCCCCTGGCCCGCCGGATGATCACAGCGCGGCCGGGTAACCGTTCTGTGTGCGGCGTGTCGCCGACCCGGCAGTCATGGCGACGACCATAACCCAGCGCGACGCGGCACGGCAAGATCAAGAGCCGGAGAACAACGAAAAGCGCAGTCCATCACCGACTTCGGCGATGGATCAGCGGTCGATTTCCGCCCAGAACGCGCAGTCGTGCCTGGCGGCGAAATCGTCCGTCATCACGCTGCCGGTCGCCCGCATGAGCAGAGCGGATCCATCGGGGCCGTTTCCCGTCGACGCCGGCCAGGGCTGCCATTCGGGGGAACCCGGCGCGTTCGGGTCACCGGTGTGGGCGAAGGTGGTCCACCATCGCTGCATCTGCGCGGCGAAAGCGGCGGACGCGCCGGTCCAAGGAATCGGCACGCCCATGAATCTGGTCAACAGATAGTAGAGCTCCGCGGAGTGAAAGGCGCCGGGCAGAACCGGATTGGCGTCACCGAGCGGCGCCTGATCGAATTCGTACTGCCACAGTGGATGTCCGGCATCGCGCGCCGTTCGGCTGGTGGACATGGTGGGACAGGCGAGCTCGCTGTCGGTGATCACCGCGACCTGGGCTGCTGCCGGTGACGGGAATCGGTCCAGCGGATATCGGGCCAGGACGCGGTCCGCGTCGGCGCCGAAGGACCGGCGCACGAAACGCTCGTAGCTCGCCGCGTCCGGGATATGGCCGCGGGCATAGTCGGTCTCGGCGACGATCAACGCGCCTTCCGCGGTGGTGGTCCCGATGAGGATCGGCGCTTTCCGCGCATCCCCCACCAGGCCCTGGTCGAGTGTCCGAGTGATGACGACGCCGTCGATGGCGGGAAACCAAATGGGATTCTCACCCTCGGATCGGGCGAGCGGCGAGTCCAGGAGTCTCGATACCGGCAGTGCGCGCAGGCAGGCCAGCCGGGTCGCGGCGTCGCCGCATCCGACGCTGTCCGCATAGCGCTGCGAGCGCGCGAAAGCATCGGCACGATCGCTTGGTGCCAGGGGCGCTCGAGCACAGGGACCGCTCTGGATGATCGCCTTGGCGAACAGGGCGTCGGAGCCGGGTGCGGCGAAGTGGGTGCAGACACTGACGGCGCCTGCCGACTCCCCGAAGATCGTGATGTTGTCCGGATCGCCGCCGAAGACGTCGGCGTTGTCGCGCAACCAGCGCAACGCGGCTTGCTGATCCTGGATGGCGACCGTACCGGTGGCGCCGCCGGATTCGGCCGCGAGTTCGGGCAGTGCCAGGAAGCCGAACGGTCCGAGGCGGTAGTTGGGGATGGCCACGACGACGTCGCCATCCGCGGCCATCCGGGTGGGACCGTCGTATTCGGTGTTGGAGCCGTCGAGATAGCCGCCACCGTGGAAGAACACCATGATCGGCCGCGCGCGGTCGCGGTCGCCGTCCGGCGCGTAGACGTCGATGGTCAGGCAATCTTCGCCGGTAGGCGCGAGCGACGGTATGCCGGGCAGGTATCCCGTCTGCGGACACTGCGGCCCGTGGTCGCGCGCAGGGCGCACGCCGGGCCACGGCGACACGGGGCGCGGCGGCGCGAACCGCGCTTCGCCCCCGGTGGGCGCGGCGAACGGAATGCCGAAGTACTCGGTGATCCCGTCGACGGCGCGGCCGGAGATCGCGCCGCCGGTCACCACCACATCCAGCGGCGGCGACGCGACCACGGACGCCGGAGCACCCGCGAACCACGTACCGGCGGCGACCGTCAGAGCGGTCGCGGTTCGCACGATCGAGCGAATCATGGCTGTGCCCTACCTCCGATGCGAGCGCTACGGTCGGCGGCGAGGCAGGCGGCCTCGTCCACCGCGGTAGCCGGCATCGATCGGCTGGGCGTGCACTCGGATCAGGAGTCGACCGGACGCACGCGGCGGGAACCGAATCGCCGCTCGAACCCTTCACCTGGCAGTCACACGTGTACGGCGCCCGTGAACCCTCCTGGCCGACTGCGTCGATGGCGTTCGAACGACACCCGACAGCGGACGCCGTGCCCGGCCCTCATCGTCCATCCAGCCCGCGGAAAGTCGCCGTTACCGATTTGAGCTGCGGCAATGGCACCCGGCTGATGCTACAGCGGTCCGGTGCGCGTCGCGGTACACGACGCAGACGTTCCGGTCGCCGCGGACTGGTGGCCACTATCGGTACGCGTCCGACCGGCGACAGCCCAGTCGCGCGTCAACGGTCGGCGAGCAACGCTCCTCGGCAAGAATCTCGAGCGTGTCGCGGATCTGGTCTTCGGTATGGCAGGCGGTGACGAAGAACCGCAGGCGCGCCGGATTCTCCGGCACCGCCGGGTACAGGATCAGGTTGACGTTGACGCTGAGGTGGTGGGATTTGCGTGCCGCCGTGTAGATAGCTGTCGATCTGCTGACCGCACATGTCCGTTGACCGGCCGAGGACCCTCGCGACACTAGTTGCTTAGCGCAAACAATCACTATATAGTTGCATAGCGCAAGCAACTTATCTCGTCTGGAGCGGCCATGGCAGTCTCGTCCGATACGGCTCAGAGCTTGATCAAGGAGCTCTATCTGATGGGCCGGGCGATCCGCGTCGCGCTCGCACACCCGGAGGAAGGGCACTTACTGCCGGGCGGCATCGGGGTGCTGGGCACCCTCGAGTCCAAAGGCCCGTGCAGGCAGGTCGACCTCGCCGTGGACCTGTGCATCAGCCCGAGCGCGCTGAGCAGGCACGTCACCGAGCTCGTCGGCGCGGGCTACATCAGCAGGCACGCCGACCCCACCGACGGGCGGGCCACCCTCATCCGGGCGACGGACGAGGGCCGCGATCTGCTGCGCCGTGTCCGCGCTTCGCGGGCCCGGGGATTGCAGGAGGTTCTCGCGGACTGGAGTGAGGGCGACGCGGAACGCGCCTGCCTCGCCATCCAGATGCTCCGGAACGCGTTGACCGCACACGCACAGAGCAGCGCGGTGCACGCGCACCAGCCGGTTTCGACAGAGAGTCAGGAAGTGGATGTCTAGTTCAGTCGATGCGGTGACGCGGCGCGACCCCGCCGCGATGACCCACCGCGAGGTCCT
>NZ_JBSGCA010000039.1:0-70382 GCF_053601535.1 Nocardia sp. NPDC004718 | reverse complement strand
CGAACAACCGAGACTCGCGCCTGCGGCGCATGCGCTTCGGTTGTTCGGACGCGAGACGGCCGCGAACGGTCGCTCGTAAGACTCGCTCCGTTGTGGGAGCGTAAGTGGTGAAATCGAGCTATTGAGGGCTCGCCGTGTCGTGGGGGCTCGGCCCACTGTGGGCCTTTCCTGGGGGCAGGAATCACGGAGGCTCGGTTGCTCGTGAGTCCTGCCCGGCGTGGTCAGCTCAGGGCCGGGAGCACTTCGCGTTCGAAGAGTTCGATGCCGGAGGTGTCGTAGGCGGCTTCGGGGAAGTTGAAGATGGCGTAGCCGAGGCCGAGGTCCCGGACCCGGCGCAGGTTCTCGGCGATCTGCTCGGGGGTGCCGGTGGCGGCGCCGCTGTTGTACAGCTGCTCGAAGTAGGACTTGGCCGCGTCGGCGCCGATGACGGGCGTCAGGCGGGCTTTCAGCGCCTCCAGGCGATCCTCTACTTCGGCCTGCGTGGAGCCGATGACGACATTGAAGTTGGAACTGCGGACGATCGCGTCGAAGTCGGTGCCGACGTCGGCGCAGTGCGCGCGCAGCACCTCGGACTTGTGGGTGAACTCGTCGGGATTGCCGCTGAAGTTGGTGTACTGGGCGTATTTCGCCGCGATGCGCAGCGTCTTCTTCTCGCCTCCGCCAGCGATCCACAGCGGAATCCCGCCCTCCTGGAGGGGGAGCGGGCGCACGATCGCGCCGTCCACCTGGTAGTACTTGCCGTCGAGGGTGGCCGAACCGGTGGTCCACGCCTGCCGGAAGATCTGCACGCCTTCGTCGAGGCGGCCCAGCCGTTCGCCGGCGGACGGGAATCCGTAGCCGTAGGCGCGCCACTCGTGTTCGTACCACCCACCGCCGATGCCCATCTCGACGCGTCCGCCGGAGATCAGGTCGACCGTCGCGGCCACCTTGGCCAGGTAGGCCGGGTTGCGGTAGCTGATCGCGGTACACATCTGGCCCAAGCGGATACGCGAGGTGGTCGCGGCGAATGCCGACATCAGCGACCACGCTTCGTGCGTCGCCTCCTCGGTGGGCACCGGAACGGTGTGGAAGTGGTCGTACACCCACAGCGATTCCCACACCGGGTTCGCGTCGGCGCGCTGGGCGAGGTCTCGCATCACCCCCCAGTGGTCCGCCGGGTCGATGCCCACCAGATCGAGCCGCCAACCCTGTGGGACGAAGATGCCGAAGCGCACGAATATCTCCTTCGTGTGTACCCGAGACGGCCGCGGCGAGCGCCGCGGCCTCTATCTCACTGTTACCAGTGCGCCGCGCGCTGGCAACCGTTCGGCGCTCGACGCATCGAATTCACGCGGTGTTTCCGGAAGGCTGCACCAGCAGAATTCGCTGGCGGTAGGCGGGCGAATGTCGCACGCTGGAAATGTATGAACGAGGAAAGAAGACATCGGAACAAAGCAACGCAGCCTCGGCTCGGCGTCGATTTCGGCCGGGTCATCCAGGGGGCCGCTCTAGCGCCCGGGGACGAGGACACGGTGTTTCTCTCCGGCGGGCTCGAGGAGGCGCTGCGCACGCCGCCCAGCGCGGGCGCTTTCGAGGTGTTGCCGCGCCTGGTCCGGCGGTTCGAGGGGCGCGCCTGGGTGATTTCCAAATGTGGCCCGCGGATCGAGCAGCGCACCCGCCAGTGGCTCGACCACCACGACTTCTACGACCGCACCGGGATCGCCCGGGAGAACGTGCGCTTCTGCCGTGCCCGGGCGGACAAGGCGGTGCACTGCGCCGAACTCGGCATCACGCACATGATCGACGATCGCGTCGACGTTCACCGCGCGCTGCGTGACGTAGTGCCGCACCGATTGCTGTTCGGCGCGCAGTCGGAGCCGGTCCCCGAGTGGGTGCGGCACGTCCCGACCTGGGAGGACGCGGAGCGGACCGTGCTGGAGACGACGGATCGGTTTCCGCAGTAGCACCTGTAGTCCGGTGCGCGGGGCCGGGAGCCGGTTTCCGGTTCGAGTGCTTCGGCTCGCGTGCTGTGACCGCACGAAATCGGCCGGGAGCTCGCGCGCCCGGCCGATCGCGTGTTCGTTCCCTACGCGCCCGTGAACTTCTCTCCGGCGACGGACTTCGACGGCTCACCGTCGACGCCGACCGGGATGTCGCCCTCGAGGGTGGTGCGGTACAGCACCCGGGTGACATCGAGGTGGTCCAGATCGCTCGGGGCGAGGTGCGCGGTGACCCGGTTGTCCCAGAACGCGATGCTGCCCTTCTGCCAGCGGAAGCGGACCGTGTAGGCGGGGTGGGTGACCTCGTCGAACAGCAGCTTCAACACCGCGTCGCTCTGGTTCGGGGTGAGCCCGACGATGCGGGTGGTGAAGCCGGGGTTGACGAACAGCGCCCGTTCACCGGTGACCGGGTGCACCCGGACGACCGGGTGCTCGGTGACCAGTGGCGCGGCCGCGACCTTCTTCGCGTAGTCGCTGTCGGAGTTCCAGGCCGGCCGGTTGCCGCCGAAGCGGTGCTCGGCGCGCAGCCCTTCGGCGAAGCGCTTGAGCGACTCGGGCAGGTTCTCGTAGGCGGCGACGAGGTTCGTCCAGCCGGTGTCGCCGCCGCGCTCCGGGGCGATCTCGGCGCGCAGGATGGAGGCCGCGGGCGGGTTGATCAGCGCGGAGACATCGGTGTGCCAGTGGTTGGTGTAGCTGTGCTTGCGCACACCGAACCGCTTCTCGTACAACCGGCTGTCGACCGCGAGGATCTCCGGGTACTCCGTCGGCGCGTCGTCGTCGTACGGGTGCGACGGCGTAACCGCGCCGAAGCGGCGGGAGAAGGCGATCTGCTGGGCGTGATCGATGTGCTGATCGCGGAAGAACAGCACCTTGTAGGTGTGCAGCGCGTCGGTGATGGCCGCGACCTGCTGGTCGGTCAGCGACTCACGGAGATCGACGCCGGAGATCTCGGCGCCGATGTGCCCGGCGACGGGAGCGACGTGCACCGCGTCATCGGTAGCGGTCGAGACGGGGGATTCGTGTACAGCGGTCATCGGAAGAACTCATTTCGGATCAGAGGGTCGGGCCGGCGGCAACCGGAGATGCGGGGTCTGCGGCAAGGCGACAAGCGCTGCCGCAGACGCGCATGAAGTCGACGACGCGACGTTTGGTCAGCGCCTGCACGACGACTGCCTTCCGAGCGCGGGGCGGGCGGCCATGGTTATCAGGCGTTCGCCGGGGCGCGCCACCGCGACAGGCGGCGTTCGAGGGCGACCAGCAGGCCGTTGAAGGCGAGGCCGAGCAGCGAGATGGCGAGGATGCCCGCGTACATGTTCGGAATCGCGAAGTTCTGCTGCGCGGCGGTGATCAGATAGCCGAGACCGGCCCTGGCTCCGAACATCTCGGCGGCCAGCAGCACGAGGATCGAGCTGGCGGCGGCCATCCGCAGACCGGTGAAGATGGACGGCAGCGCCGCGGGCAGGATCACCTTCTGGAACAGGCGCAACGGCGAGAAACCGAGGGAGGCGGCCGATTTGACGAGCAGCGGATCGACGGTGCGCACGCCGGTGATGGTGTTCAGCAGAATCGGGAAGAAACTCGCGTAGACGACGATGGCGACCTTCGAGGTCTCGCCGATGCCCAGGATCAGCAGGAACACCGGCAGCAACGCCAGCGCCGCGGTGTTGCGGAACAGTTCGAGAATCGGGTTCAGGAAGTCCGCGACCGGCTTGTACCAGGCGATCGCGATGCCCACCGGAATACCGGCCACCAACGCGAGCGAGTACCCGGCCAGTGAACGGTTCAGGCTCGCGGAGATGTGGGTCCACATCTCCCCGCTCGCCACCAGGTCGGCGAACGCCTGGGCGACCACCGAGAACGGCGGCAGGAATACCTCGTCCACCAGGCCGAGGGTCGGGGCGAGCTGCCACAGCAGCAGGAACAGGGCGATGACGACGGTCGGTTTGAACACCCGCCAGGCCAACCGGCTCACCGCGCGGATGGCTTGCGTTCCGGCCGAGGGCGCGGTCTCGGCCCTGCGCACCGGGGCAGGCCGGGCCGGCGCGGCCGCGCTCCCCCGTACCGGCCGATCGCTCAGCTGAATGGCACTAGACATTGGCCGTCCTCTCGGTGGTGGATTCGACATCGGCCGTGTGGTCGGACAAGGACTTCAGTTCCAGGCTCGCGGCCCGCTGGACCTCGCTGTGCAGCAGCGTCCAGATCTCGTGGCGGTAATCCCGGAAGCGTTCGGAGGAGCGGATGTCGTCGTCGGTGTCCCGGTCGATCTCGACGTCGACGATGGCCTTGATCCGGCCGGGTCGTGAGGTCAGCACGGCCACCCGCTGGCCCAGGTACACCGCCTCATCGATGCCGTGGGTGATGAACAGGACGGTCTTGCCGGTGGCCCGCCAGATGCGCAACAGTTCGTCCTGCAACGACTCCCGGGTCTGCGCGTCGAGCGCGGCGAACGGCTCGTCCATCAGCAGCACCTCGGGATCGAACGCGAGACTGCGCGCGATCGCGACGCGCTGTTTCATGCCGCCGGACAGCTCGTGCGGGTAGCGGTCGCCGAAACCGGCGAGCCCGACCAGCTCCAGATAGTGCTCGGCGAGTTCGCGGCGCGCCTTGCGGCGTAAACCCTTGGCCTCCAGTCCGAATTCGATGTTGGACCGGGCCGTCCGCCAGGGCAGCAGCGCGTACTGCTGGAAGACGACGCCGCGATCCAGGCCGGGGCCGGTGATCGGCTTGCCGTCCAGCAGGATCTCACCGGAGCTGGGCTTGCTCAGCCCGCCCAGCAGATCCAGCAGCGTGGACTTGCCCGAACCACTCGGGCCGACCAGCACCAGGAATTCGCCCTCGCGCAGCTCCAGCGAGATGTCGTCGAGCGCGGTGAATCGCTCGTGCGAGCCGCGCACCGCGAACTGCTTGCTCACTCCGGTGAGCGACAGTTTCGTCGCTGTCGTGGTCATTTCGCGGCCACCACCTCTCCGGTCGGCCCGGCCTCCGGCTTGTACTTGCCGTTGGCGTAGGGGTTGAACTTGTTGGTGAACAGATCCGCTGCCTTCAGCTTGCCGTTCGGCAGTTCGCCGTTGCGCACCAGCCAGTCGATCCAGATCTGCAGTTCCTTGTCCGCGACCACCGCGCCCGGCACCGGGATTCCGGAGCTGAGCCAGTACGGCACCAGGTTGGTGTTCTCGTTGCGGCCGCGCTTGTTGATGATCTGGGTGAACCGCTCGCGCACCTGCTCGCGGGGCGTCACCTGGAGCCAGCGGATCGCGCGTGCGGTGCCCTGCACGAAGTCCTCCACCGCTTCGGGATTCTTGGCGATGTAGTCGTTGCGGAAGACATAGGTGCCGTAGTCGAACGTGCCGAAGATGGCTTTGTCGGTGTAGAGCGGGTGGATGCCGCCGCGCTGGAGGGCGGTGTCCCGGAAGACGCTGCCCAAGGCCGCGACGTCGACCTGTCCCTTGCGCAGCGCGTCCTCGGTGTTGGCCGGCGGCACGACGATCAGTTGCACCTGCTTGATCTCGTCCTCGGTCAGGCCTTGCTGATGCAGCCATTCCCTGGTGATGAATTCGTGGTGCGCACCGAGGGTGTTGACCGCGACCTTCTTGCCGATCAGATCGCGCGGCGAGTTGATGCCGGAATCGTCACGCACGTAGTAACCGGTGAACGACTGCTCGTCCGCGCCATAGGAACTGAGCACGGAGGTGACCTTCGCGCCGCCCGCGATCAGCTTGACCACCGCGCCGTTGAACGCGCTGCCGAACTCGACTTGGTTCGTCGCCGCGGCCTGGATATTGGCGGGGCCACTGGTGGTGTCGCCTTCCCAATGCAGGCTGACCTTGCTGAAATAGCCTAGGTCGTCGGCCAATTCGAAGGGGCTCACCTGCCCGGTGGAGCCTTGGTAGCGCAGCACGGTCTTGCCGTCCGCGGTCTTGGCGGGTGCGGACTCGCCGCAGCCGGTGAGCACGGACAGTCCGGTGAGCACCGCTACGGCGGCGGAGAGAGCGCGGGCGACGCGCCGGGACGAGGGGGGGAAAGGCATTGTTGTTCTTTCGAAGACGAGAAGACGCCGTGCGATTCGACGCTCGGCGTCCGGAGACACCACAGCGGGAGCGATGCGGCGGTGGACGACCGTGCGGGATCCGGTCGGAAACGAGGGCCGCGTTGCCTCAGCGGCAACAGATTCCGTGCGGAACGCGCATGAAGTCGACCGCGCGACGGCGGATCAGGGCGGTGGCTGTCGACACTTCGAAACTTTCGTGAGCTGTACTGGTGCCTGCGGGCGCCGATGTTTCGGCACTTGCCTGGCAAACACTGTCCCGGTTCCCAAGCATGGGAGCAACAGTTCGACGCCGACTGCGTATAACCCTGTTTTACGGCGGCCGATGGACTACAAAGGGGTCAGGCTGACGCGCGCGGTAACGCATCGGCCGATACCGTGCGGCCCCGGCTTCCGTAGGGCATCGCCCCGGTTCCGGTCGTCACTTGCGCTGCGGACGAGTCGCGTAGCGGTCTCTCGGTCCGGAGGTCGTATGACGCGCGGACCCCGGTGTGAAGCGGCTTCGGTCACAACACCCTGTCGTAAGGTGATCATCGTCTCCGAAGCGATGTAAGCTGCACGAGGACGTTTTCGTGTCCGTGAGATGTTGATCCGAACGGTGCGGATATCCGAGTTCCGCGGCGCCGACGAGAGGGAGGTGGGGTAGCGATGCGCAGCGAACCTCCCAGTCGAAGGCCGCGCGGCGCCGCCCCTTCGCATTCCTAGTCAGGTCGCGACGGCAGGGGCCGGCGCCCGCGGTGTGAATTTCGAGCTCTCCGTTCACTCACGCATGTGCTGAGGTCCTCTCATGTCGCAGACCGACATCATCGAAGTACGTCCGACGCTGTCCGAATCCCTCCAAGACATCGTCGAAACCCGCCGCGTGGACGCCGCGCTGGACTGGCTCGGCAACCACCCGCCGCACGTCATCGCCGATCAACTCGCCCGGATGGATGCCGTGCGGGCCGGGATGGCGTTCCGCCTGCTCGACAAAGACCTGGCGCTGGCCGTCTTCGAGGAACTCGAGCCGGTGGACCAGCAGCAGATCCTGCAGGGGCTGCGCGATCAGAGCTTCCGCGACCTGGTCGAGGGCATGGCGCCCGACGACCGCGCCCGAATGCTGCGCGAGGCGCCCGCCAAGGTCGCCAAGAAGGCGCTGGCCGGGCTGAGCCCGCGCGAGCGGCGGATGACCGCGAGCCTGCTCGGCTACCCGGAGGGGTCCGCGGGGCAGTACATGACGCCGGAGGTGGTGGCGCTGCCGCGCGACCTCACGGTGGCCGAAGCGCTCGGCATGGTGCGGGCCAAGGGCGGCAACGCCGAGACGGTGTACACGCTGCCCGTCGTCGACGCGGGCAGGCGGCTGACCGGCATCGTCGAGCTGCGCGAACTGGTGCTCAGCAAGCCGGAGACGATGGTGTCGGAGCTGGTCGTCACCGAGCCCGCCTTCGCGCGCGCCACCGACGCCGCGGAGAAGGCCGCCCGCTTGATGCGCGAGACCAACGACATCAACCTGCCGGTCGTGGACAGCGAGGACCGGCTGGTCGGCCTGCTGACCATCGATGACGCGGTCGAGGTGATCGAGGCCGCCGACAGCGAGGACGTCGCGTTGCAGGCGGGATCCGCGCCGTGGGAAGGCCACTACATGGCCGCCGGGGTGTTCCAGCTGGCCCGCTACCGCGCGCTGTGGCTGCTGCTGTTGCTGTTCGCGGCGACCCTCACGGTGAGCGTGACCGATTTCTTCGAGGGCACTTTGCAGCAGGCGGCGCATCTGGCGCTGTTCATCCCGCTGCTGATCGGCGCGGGCGGCAACGCGGGCGCGCAGGCCGCCACCGCCTGCGTGCGCGCGGTGGCGGTCGGCGAGGTCCGGGTGTCGGATCTGTTCCGGGTGATCTGGCGGGAATGCCGGGTCGGTCTGGTGCTGGGGTCACTGCTGGCGTCCGTCGGCCTGGCGATCGGGGCCTTGTTCGTCGGTCCGCGCATCGCCCTGGTCGTCGGGATCACACTGGTCCTGATCTGCGGCTGGGCCGCCACCATCGGCGGCACCATGCCCCTGCTGGCCAAGAAACTGCGCATCGACCCCGCGGTCGTCTCCGCCCCGATGGTCACCACCCTGGTCGACGCCACCGGTCTGATCATCTACTTCACGACGGCCAAACTGGTCCTCGGCATCTGAGGGCGCGGTGTGCGCCACGATCGCCCTACGGATACGGAAAGAGCGTGAGTACTTGGCGCACAACATCTTCGAGGGCCGCGTCAGCTTTGCCGGTGAGCGAGATGTTGGGTAGTCGCGGCCCGAGCGAAGCGCGGTTCTCCGATGCGAGCGGCGGTCCGACCGCGACGTTGTAGAACCGCAGTTCGTCGGCGGCATCTCGGTAGACGGTGCGGTCGCCGACGGTGAAAGCCGGACTGCCCGCGGTGACCAGCGACTCCGCGCCGTATTCGTACGCGAGACGAATCTCGTCGCCGTGATACGAGAACGTACAGCTGGATACCCGCTGTTGCGTGGGGGCCGCCGTGACGCCGAGCCGCGGCAGCACCGCGCAGGGGTCGGCGCCGGTCAGCACGGTGGTGATCGTCTCCGCCGCGCTGCCCTGTCGTGGCTCCCGCTTCCATTCGGACACCGCCGTGGTGATCAGTGACTTGGCGATCGGGCACGGCTCGACCCCCACGGGCGTGTCCACCGACAGGCCGATCGCGGCGAAGGAGGGGAAGCGTGCGGTGGCCGAACAGGAGCGCTGGACGAGTTGCCCGGCCTGTTCGGGGCTCAGTGTGTCCTTGTCCGCCAGCAAGTTGATGGTCACGTCGCCGAGTCGCTCGGTGGTACCCCGATCGTTCTTCACTTCCGGCGCCGGCCCCGCCATGGTCCAGTGGACGGATTTCCCCCTGTAGCGTTCCGAGCTGTCGAGTTCGGCCCTGCACGAGTTCAGCCCGTCGGTGCCGACGGTGCGCAGTTGCCCGACTTCGGCCAGTTCGGCTCGTGGCAGCAACGCGCAGGTGTCCATCGCGCGCATGCGGCGCAGCACTTCCAGACGCTGGTCGTCGGTCTGCGGCACGGTCGACCAGAAGGATCCGTCACCGGTCTGCGGAGTCGCCGCCGGACCGTCGTTCTGACACGCGGCAGCGGTCAACAGCACCGCCGCGATCAGAGCCAGTCGTCGGTACATCGAGAAACCCCCTCTTCGGATCGAAATACAGCTATGGCGCAGAGTCTTCGCCGCCGGGTCGGCGATCGGAGACAAGGCGAGGGCCCGGCATCGCTGCCGGGCCCCGTTGTCCCACACCATAACTGATGGTTCAGAACTCCCAGTCTTCGTCCTCGGTGTTGACGGCCTTGCCGATGACGTAGCTCGAGCCCGAGCCGGAGAAGAAGTCGTGATTCTCGTCGGCGTTGGGGGACAGCGCCGAGAGGATGGCCGGGTTCACCTCGGTTTCGTCCTTGGGGAACAGGCCCTCGTAGCCGAGGTTCATCAGCGCCTTGTTGGCGTTGTAGCGCAGGAACTTCTTCACGTCCTCGGTGAGGCCGACCTCGTCGTAGAGGTCCTGGGTGTAGTCGACCTCGTTGTCGTAGAGCTCGAACAGCAGCTCGAAGGTGTAGTTCTTGAGCTCGTCGCGCTCGGCTTGGGTGACCTGCTCCAGGCCCTTCTGGTACTTGTAGCCGATGTAGTAACCGTGGACCGCTTCGTCCCGGATGATCAGCCGGATCATATCGGCGGTGTTGGTGAGCTTGGCCCGCGACGACCAGTGCATGGGCAGGTAGAAGCCGGAGTAGAACAGGAAACTCTCCAGCAGCGTGGAGGCGACCTTGCGCTTGAGCGGATCGTCGCCCCGGTAGTACTCCAGCACGATCTCGGCCTTGCGCTGGAGGTTGCGGTTCTCCTCCGACCAGCGGAACGCCTCATCGATCTCGCGCGTGGAGCACAGCGTGGAGAAGATCGAGCTGTAGCTCTTGGCGTGCACCGACTCCATGAACGCGATGTTGGTGAGCACCGCCTCTTCGTGCGGGGTGAGCGCATCCGGGATCAGGCTCACCGCGCCGACCGTGCCCTGGATGGTGTCCAGCAGGGTCAGGCCGGTGAAGACCCGCATGGTCAGTTGCTTCTCGTCGGCGGTCAGGGTGTTCCACGACGGAATGTCGTTGGAGACCGGGACCTTCTCCGGCAGCCAGAAGTTGCCGGTCAGCCGGTCCCAGACCTCGGCGTCCTTTTCGTCGGGAACCCGATTCCAGTTGATGGCCGACACCCGATCGATCAGTTTCATCCTGCCTCCACGCCTTTCCCGAGCACCTGTCGTCACGGAATGTCTACCCTGGGACACTACTCCTTGTGGCCGACATGTCCGCTCAGCACAACACCTTGTGTCGCCGCGGCAGGCGTCTACGGCGAGAAGAACGCTGTGACGCGCCGCGCGCGGCCCCCTATTGTGCGGCAAGCAGTGAGCCGCCGTGGCCCGGCCCCTGGCCAGTGGCGGTCGGGCGCAGGGGCCGCCGGTCACCGCGGCGGGCGACCGCCGGGTGTGCCGCCGCCGGGTCCGCCGGCCGGGCGCCCAACGGACTGCGACCCGGCGCCGTTGGATCGTGCTCGTGCGCCTCGCCGCGTCGTTCGCCCACGACGTGCCCTTCGTTCGTCGACATCGTCCTTCGCGACGTCAGGAACGGGCGCTGCTGACCGGGGCTCGGTTCACGCTGGGAGTTCGATGTGCGGCTCAGCGCCTGCTGGCCCTGCGATAGCCGATGCTCGCGGGAACCGCGAACAGGACGATCGCGCCGAGCGACCACACGACGGTGAGGGTGAGCGGGCGCGCGAGCGGTCCGCCGTAGGCGAGCGCGCGCATGGCGTCGACGCCCACCGACATGGGTTGGTTGTGCACCACCGGCTGGATCCATTTCGGGAAGGCGACCAGCGGCACGAAGCCGGTGCTGAAGAACATCATCAGCGAGGTGAGGATCGTGATGCTCTCCACCAGAGTCGTTTTCGCGGTGAACACGGCGACCGAGGTGACGATGGTGGCGAAGGCCACGCCGAAGAACGTCGGGAGGAACAGGAAGACGATCGTCGCCGCGACACCTTCGTGGAAGCGGAACCCGAGCACGAAGCCCACCAGCACGACGGAGACGGTGCACGCGAAAATGCGGCAGCCCTCGGCGAGCACCCGCGAGGCGAGTCCGGAGGCGCGGTGCACGGGCAGCACCCAGAAGCGGGCGAGCAGGCCCGCGTCGCGTTCGCGGCCGAGCAGGACACCTCCCGCGACCGCGCCGGAAAGCGCGCCGACCAGAGCGACCAAGGGCACCGAGCCGTACAGCGCGCTCTCGCCGGTGAACTTCCGGATCTGCCCGCCGATGACGGTGTTCAGCATGATCAGCAGTAGGCACGGGATGATCAGCGTCTCCAACAGCGTGACCGGGTTGCGCGCCCAGCGCAGCAGCAGTCGATGGGTCTGGATCAGCGTGTGCCGCACCAGTGCCGACCCCGATATCTCCGAGCCGGTGAGCAACTCGTCCGAGTGTTCGGTCAGCAGTGCCATCACGCCCTCCTCGCGCTCAGCCGCATCGACAGCAGGACGGAGCTGGCCAGATAGCCCAGCGCCCAGACCAGCGGCGGACCCATCAGCGACCAGGTCACCGCACCGGCGTTCGGCCCGCTGTCGCCGGCCAACGCCCGCAAGGCGATGGCCCACTGCGACACCGGCTGATTGCGCACGAACGGTTGCACCCATTCCGGGAACTGATCGGCGGGCGCGATCCCGGTGGACAGCATGCCCAGGATCAGCGGCGGCAACACCAGCGCCTGCGCCGTCGCCTCCGGGTTGTGCGACAAGGTGCCGATCACATCCCCGCCCCAGATCAGCGCGACCCCGACGAGCACCGAGAACAACACGAAGCCGACTGTGTGGGCGGGGCTGAGGTAGAAGCGGAACCCGATGACATATCCGCAGATCAACCCGCTGATCAAGGCGATGATCAGGCGGAAGACGCTGCCGGCCAGGCGCGCGGTGACCGGGACCAGCGGGCCGATCGGCATCGAGCCGAAGCGCCGGTTCAACCCGGCCACCGAGTCGGTGGCGGCGCGGAAGGCCGCCGAGACCGCGGTGAACGCGGCGGCCTGCAGGATGACCAGCGGCATCATGTACTGCGCGTAGCTGCTGAACCCCGTGCCGATGACGGTCATGATGGTCTTCAGCGGGATGAAGAAGCTGGCGGTGAACGTCACGGGCGCGAGCACCGAGGTGAGCACTTCGCCGCTTCGCATCGAGGGTGCGATCAACCGGGTGGTCAGTACCCACCACTGCTGCGGCCGCAGCGGCGTCGCACGGGTCTGGCTGAGCCAGGTCGCCGCCGCCGTCACGACGCGGCCTCCCGCCGTGCGATCTCTTCCGTCGTCGCCAGATGCCCGGTCAGCTGGAGGAATACGTCATCGAGCGAGGGGCGGCGCAGTGCGACGTCCACGAGATCGAAGCCCGCGCTGTCCAGCCTGCGCAGCGCCTCCAGCAGTGTCTTCGCCCCGTCCGGTGCCGGTATGGCGATCCGATCGGAATCGGGACCGAGCGCGTCCCGATTCTCCTGTGGCAACAGGTGGCCCAGCGCGGCGGCGATGGCGGGCAGGTCCCGCAGATTCAGCGGCACCACTTCGCAGTAGCTGCCGCCGGTGCGCGCCTTCAGCTCGTCGGCGGTGCCCTGGGCGATCACCACGCCGTGATCGATGACGATGATCCGGTCGCTGAGCGCGTCGGCCTCCTCCAGGTATTGGGTGGTGAGCAGGGTGGTGATGCCCGCCTTCTTGAAGCCGGCGACCAGATCCCACACCCCTTGCCTGCTGCGCGGATCGAGGCCGGTGGTCGGCTCGTCCAGGAACACCACGTCGGGCCGCACGACCAGACCGCAGGCGATGTCGATGCGCCTGCGCATGCCGCCGGAGTAGGTGCCGACCCGGCGGCCCGCCGCGCGTTCGAGGTCGAACTCGGCGAGCAGTTCGTCCGCGCGGGCGCGGGCGGTCCGCTTGCGCAGGCCCATCAGCCTGCCGAACATCACCAGGTTCTCGTAGCCGCTGAGCATGTCGTCGAGCGCGGCGTACTGGCCGGTCAGCATGATGCTGCGGCGGACCGCCGCGGGATCGGCCAGCACGTCGTACCCGGCGACCGTCGCCCGGCCGCGATCCGGCCGGATCAGCGTGGACAGCACGTTCACCGTGGTGGTCTTGCCCGCGCCGTTCGGTCCCAGAATGCCGAGCACCTCGCCCGGCTCGGCCGCGAAGTCGACTCCGCGCAATGCCTTGACCGCGCCGAAGGATTTCTCGATCCCCTCGACGACGACTCCTTGGTCGGAATTCATCCTCGGCCTCCCAGATGTGCATCGAGCACGCGCGCGACGACCGGCAGCACGTGCGGCGCGGTCAGTTCGTCGTGGGTCGCCTCGATGTCGTGGTTGATGATCTCGCCGGTCACGTACGGCCCCCAGCCCTCCGGACCGAAGATGTCGGAGGTGTCGACGATCGCGCTGAAGTACACGATGTCGCCGTCGAACACCGGACGGCGGTAACCGGTTCTGGTTCGCGCGGCGGCGTTGTAGGACGCGGCCATGCGCTCGAGCGTCGCGGCGTCGATCAGCGACACGCCGCCGAGCCGTTCGCGGATCAGATCGGCCGCCTGCTGCGCGGTCGCGTCCGCGGGGACGTCGTGGATGCCGAACACCGCGCCGAAGGTGTTCACGAACGAGCCCGCGGTGAGCCGTTCGATGCTGTCGCCGTCGATGTCGGCGGTGTCGGCGTCCAGCAGCGCGACCACGCCCACCTCGGCGCCTTCGGCCTTCAGCTTCGCCGCCGCCGCGTGGGCGATGAGGCCGCCGAACGACCAGCCGAGCAGGTGGTACGGCCCCTCGGGTTGCAGGGCCCGGATCTCCCGCACGTACCGCTCGGCGAACTCGTCGATCGAGCGCGCGGGCGGTTCGTGGCCGCCGAGGTCGGGCGCTTGCAGCCCGTAGATCGGGCGGCCCGGTGCGAGCGCATCGGCGAATCCCAGGTACGTCCAGGACATCCCGGACGACGGGTGGATGCAGAACAGCGCGGGTTGCTCGCCCCCGAGCCGGATCGGCAGCACCACGTCCAGCCCGAGGCCGCCCGCCGCGGGCACGGCCGGAGACGCCGTGGCCGCCGCTTCTTCCTCGGCGGCGGTCCGCGCCGCCGGGGTATGGGCGAACCGGGCCGCGGCGCTCAGGGCGTCGATCCACAGATCGGCCAGTTCGGCGACCTCGTCCTGATCGAGCAGCGTGGACGGGAAGCCGAAGCTCGCCCGCAACCGGTCGCCGATCACGACCGCGTTCACGTCGATCGCCGATTGCAGCGGCACGCCGGGGTCTTCGGCGACGTGCACGTCGCCCAGTTCGTCGGTCGGCAGCCAGCCCAGGCCCTCGAGTCCGGCCGGGATGTCCCCGGTGGAGTACCGGCCGAGGTAGTTGAAGCCGACCCGGCCCGGCAGCCGTCGTGGCAACTGCCGCGCGGTCTCGGCGTTGAGGTAGCGCAACAGGCCGAAGCCGATGCCTTTGTCGGGCACCGCGAGCAACTGGTGCTTCACGGCGCGGATCGCGGCGCCCAGCGCGGGTCCACCGGCCAGCGCGTCGTCGATGTCGATCTGTGCCAGGTCGAGGCGCACCGGGTAGATGCTGGTGAACCAGCCGATGGTGCGGGACAGATCGGCGCCGGGCACCACTTCTTCCTGACGGCCGTGGCCTTCCAGGCGCAGCAGCGCCGACGGGTCACCGGCGCGCCAGCGCACCAGGGCCAGCGCCAAGGTGGCCAGCAGCGTGTCGTTGACGCTGCCCTGGAACAAGCCGGGCAGGGTGGTGAGCAGCGCGGTGGTGACCTCGGCGGACACCTCTCGCTCGACCATGCGCAGCGTGCCGGTCCGGTCGACGGCGGGATCGAGTTCCCGGCCGCCGATCAGCGGATCGGGTCCGGCGAGCACGTCGTGCCAGTACGCCAGTTCGGCGACCCGCTGTTCGGAGTGCGCCTCCTCGGTCAGCGCGTGGGCCCACCGGCGCATCGAGGTTCCGGTCTCCGCCAGCACCGGGGTGGCGCCCGCCGACACCTGGGCCCACGCGGCCACCAAGTCCGGGATCAGGATGCGCCAGGACACCCCGTCGATCACCAGGTGGTGCGCCAGCACGATCAACCGGCCCGATCGGGTGCGCGAACCCGCGTCGCCCACCGGGTCGAGCCAGATGAATTGCAGCACCGCGCCGTTGGCCGGGTCGAGCCGGTCGGCGGCGGCGTCCAGCTCCGTCATGGCGAACTCGTGCAGTTCGATCGGGTCGACGGCGCTGAACTCGACGCGGTGCACCAGCGCGTCCACGTCGACCGATCCGGGGGAGCCGACCAGTATGCGCGGGCCGTCCGCGCCGTCGGTCACCAGCCGGGCGCGCAGCATGTCGTGCCGGTCCACCGCGGCGGCGAGCACGGTGACGATCTGCGACCGCTCGATGCCGACCGGTAGCTCCAGGACCGCCGTCTGGGCGAAGCGGTCGTAGTTTCCGCCGCGCTCCAGCATGTAGTGCGCGATCGGCGTGAGCGGCAGTTCGCCGACGCCGCCGCCGGGCAGCTCGTCCAAGGTCACCGCGGCGCCCGCCGCGTCGACGGCCGCGGCCAGCGCCGCCACCGTGCGGTGCTCGAACACCTGGAGCGGGGTGCAGGTGATCCCCTGCTGCTTGGCGCGCGACACCAGCTGGATCGCCAGGATGCTGTCTCCGCCCAGCGCGAAGAACGAGTCGTCGGCGCCCACCCGCGCCACCCCCAGCAACTCGCCGAAGATCGCGGCCAGCTGCTGTTCGGTCGGCGTGCCGGGCGCGCGGTACTCGGTGCGGTCGGCGCGGAACTCCGGTGCGGGCAGCGCCTTGCGGTCCAGCTTGCCGACCGCGTTGAGCGGGATCTCGTCCAGCACGACGAACGCCGAGGGCACCATATAGCCGGGCAGGATGTCGGCGGCGAAGGCGCGCACCTTCGCCACGTCGAGCTCGGAGCCGGGCGTGCGGACCAGGTAGGCGGCCAGCGCGGTGGCCCCGGTGGGGCCGGGCACGCCGAGCGTCACCACGAAGTCCACGCCGTCGGCGCGGCCGAGCACCGCGTCGATCTCGCCCAGCTCGATCCGCTGTCCCCGCACTTTGACCTGGAAGTCGGTGCGGCCCAGGTACTCCAGTTCGGGTCCGGAGTCGCCGCGGATCCAGCGCACCAGATCGCCGGTGCGGTACATCCGTTCACCCGCCGTGCCGAAGGGACCGGCCACGAAGCGGGCCGCGGTCAGACTCGGCCGTGCGTGGTACCCGCGCGCCAGCGACGGCCCGGCGAGATACAGCTCGCCCGCCACGCCGAAGGGGACCGGACGCAGCCGGTCGTCGAGGACCAGCACCTGCGCGCCCTGCACCGGCGTGCCGATGGTTACCGGGGCGCCCACCGCCAGCGGCGCCGAACCTGTTGCCCAGATGGTCGATTCGGTGGGTCCGTACAGGTTGACCATGGTGCGTCCGGTGGCCCAGCGCTCGACCAGTTCCGCGCCGACCGCCTCGCCTGCCACCGCGAGCACCCGCACGCTGGTCACCTCGGCGGGGTCGAGGGTCGCCAGCGCGGATGGCGTGATCACCATGTGGCTGACCTGTTCGGTGTCGATCAGCTCCGCCAGCGCGCCGCCGCCGAACACCTCCGGCGGTGCCACCACCGACGCGCCGCCGGAACCGAATGCCATGATCGCCTCGAACACCGACGCGTCGAAACTCGGTGACGCCACCTGCAGCACCCGGGAGTGCTCGTCCAATCCGAGCGAAACTCGTTGCGCCGCGACGAGATCCGCGATGCCACGATGGGATACCGAGACGCCCTTCGGTGTGCCGGTCGAGCCGGAGGTGTAGATCATCCACGCCGCGTTGTCCGGCCGGATGGGGCCCGGCAGCTCACGCTCGCCCAGCGGTCGGCTGCTCGCGGCGCTCCACCGCTCGACGAGCGCGAGGTCGTCGAGCACCAGCCAGTTCGCGCTGTCGGGCAGCATGGGCCGGAACGCGGCGAGGGTCAGCCCGAGCGTCGCGCCGGAGTCGGTGAGCATGTGATCGATGCGCTCGACCGGGTGCTTCGGATCGACCGGAAGGAACGCCGCGCCCGCTTTCGCCGCGGCCCACATGCCGATGAGCAGTTCCGGCGAACGCGGCAGCCCGAGCGCGACCACGGTTTCCGGACCGCCGCCCGACTCGAGCAGCACTCGGGCCAGGCGATTGGCGTGCGCGTCGATCTCGGCATAGGTGGTGGTCTGCCCGTCGGACACCAAGGCGATGCGGTCCGGGTACCGCCGCACGGTCTCGGCCAGCAGGTCCGGCAGGATCGTGGTCGCCGCAGCGGCGGGGCCACGCACGGGTACCAACGTCGCCCGTTCGGTGTCGTCGAGAATGTCGATATCGGCGATGCGTACCTCGGGCCGCGCCAGCACCGCCGCGAGCACGCGCCGCCAGCGGGTGGCGAACGCGGCCACCGTCGCCTCGTCGAACAGATCCGTGGCGTAGGTCAGGACGGCCTCGATGCCCGCCGGACCGTCGGCGGCGAAGCGCTCGCGCAGATCCAAGGTCAGGTCGAACTGGGACGCGTCGCGCTCGAAGTCCTCCACCTCGAACCGCAGGCCGGGCAGTTCCAGCACGGGTTCGACGAAGTTCTGCAGCGACAGCGAGACCTGGAACAGCGGGTGATGCGCGGTCGAGCGAGCCGGATCCAGCACCTGGACCAGCCGCTCGAACGGCACGTCCGCGTTGGCGAAGGCGTCCAGGTCCGTGGACCGGACGGTGTCCAGGAACGCGGCGAAGCCCGCGCCCGGATCGACCGGGGTGCGCAGGGCCAGGGTGTTGACGAACATGCCGACGAGCTGGTCAAGCGCTTCCTCGCCGCGTCCGGCGACCGGGGTGCCGATCAGCACGTCGTCGGTGGTGGCGAGGCGCGCGAGCAGCACCGCGAGCGCCGCGTGCACGACCATGAACGGGCTGACGTGGTGCGCGGTGGCGAAATCCACCAGCGCTCGGTGCGTCTCGGCGTCGACGGTGAAGCCGAAGTCGGCGCTGTGCATGGTCTGCATCGCGGGGCGTGGCCGGTCGGAGGGCAGTTCCAGCACGTCGGGCGCGCCGGCCAGGGTCGCGCGCCAGAACTCGATCTGCCGCGCCGCCAATGATTCCGGATTCGCCTCGTCGCCGAGCACCTCGCGGTGCCACAGCGCGAAATCGGCGTACTGCACCGGCAGCGGGACGCGGACGGCGTGCCCGCCCGCGGACCGTTCGGAGTAGGCGGCGACCAGGTCGGCGGCCAGTGGCGCCATCGACGCGCCGTCGGCGCTGATGTGGTGCACCACCAGCACGACGACGTGCACCGGCGGCGTGGCGGCGGCGATCTCGCCGGAACTCGCGGTGTAACTCGATGAGACCGGTGCGGTCGCGCTCACGGGCCCGGACGAGATCGGCGCTTCGCCGGTGGAGGGGGCCGACGACACCGGTTCCGCACTCGCGGAGGACTCGACGTCGCCGTGGATCCGGAACAGGCCGACCCGCAGCGGCGGCTGGGTGGCGAGATCGAAGCCGGTTCCCGCCAATTCGGTGATCCGCTCCCGCAGTTCCGCGCCGTCCCCGGTGTCGGTCACCGGCATCGCGGGCACGGCCACGTCGGCGTCGACCACGACTTGACGCGGCCCTTCCGCGTCGGCGGGGTAGAGCGTGCGCAGGCTCTCGTGCCGGTCCACCACGTCGACGAGCGCGGCGCGCAGCGCATGGACGTCCAGCTCTCCGGTGAGCCGCAGTGCCACCGCGATGTTGTAGGCGGCGGAAGCCGGATCCATCCGGTTGAGCACCCACATGCGCTGTTGCGCGGGAGACAGCGGAACCCGGTCCGGCCGGATGCGGGGCGCGAGACCGAACCCGCCCGGTGCGGCGCCGGTGGCGGGTACCACCCGGGCGGACAGCTGGGCCACGGTCGGCGCGTCGAACAGATCACGCAGCGCGATCCGCGAGCCGAGCGCCGCGTTCACTCGCGCCACCACCTTGGTCGCGCTCAGCGAGTTGCCGCCGAGTTCGAAGAACGACTGGTCGACGCCGACGCGCTCCCGTTCGAGCACCTCGCCGAACACGGCGGCCACCGCCTCCTCGACGGGGCCGCGGGGCGCGAGGTAGGGCCGGTGGCTGTCGGAGAAGTCCGGCACCGGAAGGGCTTTGCGATCCAGCTTGCCGACCGGGGTGAGCGGGATGGTCTCCAGTACGACGAGGTAACCGGGCACCATGTAGCCGGGCAGCTCGGCGGCCACCTGGGCGCGCAGCCGCTCGACGTCCAGCCGCGCGCCTTCGACGGGCAGCACGTAGGAGACCAGCACGGTCGTCCCGGCGGGGCCGGTGCGCCCGATGGTCACCGCGTATTCGACCTCGTCGTCGCGGGAGAGCACCGCGTCGATCTCGCCCAGCTCGATACGCAGGCCGCGAATCTTCACCTGGAAATCGCTGCGGCCCAGGTACTCCAGCTCGGGACCGGCACCGTTGTCGACCCAGCGCACCATGTCGCCGGTGCGGTACATCCGCTCGCCGGGTTCGCCGAAGGGGTCGGCGACGAACCTGCTCGCGGTCATCTCGAACCGGTTGAAATAGCCGCGCGCGAGCGCGGGACCCGCGAGGTACAGCTCACCGGGCACTCCCATCGGCACGGGACGCAGCCAGGCGTCCAGCACCACGGTGTCCGCGCCGCGGATGGGGCCGCCGATCGTGATCGGCTCCCCGCTGACGAGTTCGCCCGGCCCGGTCGCCCAGATGCTGAACTCGGTGGGGCCGTACAGGTTCACCATCCGCCTGCCCGGCGCCCACCGCTCGATCAGCTCCGGCGTCGCCGCTTCGCCCGCGACCGCGAGAACGCGCAAGTGTTCCAGCCCGGCGGGTTCCATGGTGGCCAGCGCCGACGGCGTGATCACGGCGTGGGTGACGCGCTGGGTGCGCAGCAGCGTCTCCAGTTCCGTCCCGCCGTAGACATCCGGCGGCGACACCACCAGCCTGCCGCCCGCGCCGTGCGCGATGAGCAGTTCGAACACCGAGGCGTCGAAACTCGGCGAGGCCACTTGCAGCGCGCTGGTGGTGTGGTCGAGCGCGAGCGTCTCCCGTTGCGCGGTCACCAGGTTCGCGATGCCACGGTGGCTGAGCAGCACGGCCTTGGGTTTGCCGGTGGAGCCGGAGGTGTAGATCAGGTACGCCGTCTGATCGAGGTCGATCGGCCCGCCGCGCTCCTCGTCGGTGATCGGCGCTTCGGACACCGTCATCACCCGGCGGATGGTGTTCAGGTCGTCGAGCAGCAGCCAGTCGATCGTGCCGGGAAGCGTCTCGCCGGTCGCGGTGACCGTCACGCCGATCGGGGCCTTGGAGTCGGTGAGCATGTGCTCGATACGTTCCACCGGGTAGTTCGGGTCCAGCGGAGCGAACGCCGCGCCGGTCTTGGCCAGCGCCCACACGGCGACCACCGATTCCAGCGAACGGGTGAGCGCCAGCACGACGAACACCTCCCGCCCGACGCCGCGGCGCAGCAGTACCCGGGCGAAGCGGTTGGACCAGGCGTCGAGTTCGGCGTAGGACATGGTGAGCTCGCCCGCGGTGATCGCGATCGCGTCCGGATCGATTCGCGCGCCCGCGGTGAGCAGCTCGGGCAGCGTGGCGGGCGGCACGGACTCCGGGCCGCGTACCGGCGCCAGCGTTGCGCGCTCGGCGTCGTCGCAGTATTGCAACTGGGAGACCAGCGCGTGCGGGTTGTCCGCGAGCTGGGTCAGCAGCCGGACGAAGCGATCCAGCAGCGGCCGGGCATCCTCCGCCGGAAGCTGGTCGGCCATGTACTTCAGCGTGATCCGCAGCGTGTCCCGGCCGTCGTCGCCGCGCAGCGGGATCACCATGAGGTTCAGCGGGTACGGCGTCGCGTCGGTGCCCTCCACGTCGAGCACCCGCATGCCCGCGATGTCCAGCGCCTGCGACAGCGCTTCGCGGTCGATGGGATAGGACTCGAATACGGTGAGCGTGTCGAACAATTCGGCGAGGCCGACCGCCTGGTGGATGGCGGCCAATCCGACGTGCTGATGGTCCATCAGCCGCGCCTGCTCGGACTGCACGCGCGCGAGCAGGTCGGCGACCTTTTCCGCCGGATCCAGCCGCACCCGCACCGGCAGCGTGTTGATGAACAGGCCGACCATCTCCTCGACCCCGGCCAGCTCCGGCGGCCGTCCCGAGACCGTGCCGCCGAACACCACGTC
Organism: Nocardia sp. NPDC004718; assembly: GCF_053601535.1. Taxonomy (NCBI): domain Bacteria; kingdom Bacillati; phylum Actinomycetota; class Actinomycetes; order Mycobacteriales; family Nocardiaceae; genus Nocardia; species Nocardia sp. NPDC004718. The sequence continues at coordinate 49,112 of NZ_JBSGCA010000039.1, read as the reverse complement.
GGTGCGCCCGGTGAGCATGGCCAGCAGCATCGCCCACGCGGCCTGCACCAGGGTGTTCACCGTCGCGCCCGCTTCCCGGCCCGCGGCCTCCAGCCCGGCGACGGTGTCGCGGGACAGGTCGACGGAGGTCATGCCGGTTTCGGTCGATTCGATTCCGGCGAGGGTGGGCACCGCGCGGGTCGGAGTGTCGATACCGGCCAGCGACTCGGTCCATGCGGCGAGGGATTCCGCGTCGTCCCTGGTCTCCAACCAGGTCAGGAACTCACGATAGGAATGCGCGGGCGGCAGGGCCGCGGCGTCACCGTCGGTGACGTAGAGGGTGAGCAGTTCGCGTACCAGCAGCGGGGTCGACCAGCCGTCCAGCACCAGGTGGTGGTTGGTCAGCACGAAACGGTAGGTGTCCGGGGCGATCCGGATGAGCGTGCAGCGCAGCAGCGGGGGCCGGGTGAGCTCGAACCGGGTGCGGGCGTCCACCGCGATCAACCGGTCGACTTCCCCGGCGCGCTCGGCCTCGTCGGCGATGCCGGTGAGATCCGCTTCCCGCCACTCGATCTCGGCGTCGGCCAGGACGAGCTGGCGCGGGCCGTCCTCGGTCTCGACGAAGGCGACGCGCAGGTTCTCGTGCCGGGTCACCAAAGCCTGTGCGGCGCGGCGCAACCGGGCCGCGTCGACGGTGCCTGCCAAGGTGAGCAGCGACTGCACCGTGTAGCCGTCGGCGGTGTCGGAATCGTAGAGCGCGTGGAAGAGCAGGCCGTACTGCAGTGGCGAGAGCGGCCACACATCGGCGAGGTTCGGGTAGGCGCGCTCCCAGGCGTCGATCTGCGCCTGTGTGACGGTGACCAGATCGAAGTCCGATGGTGTGCGTCCGCCCGCGCTCGCGGACGCGACGTGCCGAGCCAGCGCGCCGAGCGCCTGCTCCCACAGCGCGGCGAGTTCGCCGAGATCCGCCTCCTCGAAAAGCCGTCCGGCGTAGCCCCAGGTCACCTCGAGTCCGGCATCGGTGAGCACGGCGTTGATGTCGACCGCGGCGGCCAGCGGCGCGCGGTCGTCCTGGGTCGCGGCGAACCGGCGCGGCAGCCACGGTTCCGCGTCGCCGCCGGTGGACGCGCGTCCGAGGTAGTTGAAGCTGATCTGCGGTGTGGGCGCGTCCGCGAGCGCCGCCGCGGTGCTCGGGACCAGGTAGCGGAGCATCCCGAATCCGATGCCTTTGTCCGGCAGCGTGCGCAGCTGTTCTTTGGTCGCCTTGATCGCGGAGCCCGCCGCGGCCCCGCCCGCGAACGCGTCCGCCACGTCGATGCCGGTCAGATCGACCGCGACGGGGTAGACGCTGGTGAACCAGCCCACCGTGCGCGCCACGTCGGCACCCGGCAGGACGGTTTCCGCGCGGCCGTGGCCCTCCAGAGTGAACAGCGTGGAGCTGCGCTCGCGCCACCGTGCCACCGCCAGCGCGAGGGCTGCCAGCAGCACGTCGTCGGCGCCGCAGTGGAAACGATCCGGCGCGGTGGTGAGCACGGACTGCGCGATGTCCGGCGGTACGACGGTCGTCAGGTGCGCCATGGAGCCCACCACGTCGACGGCCGGGTCCATCGGCGCCGAGCCGAGCGCGGGGTCGGGTGTCGCCAGGACGCGTTGCCACAACGGCAGTTCGCCGGTGCGCGAGGCCGCGTGCTCGCGCTGTCCGTGCGCCCAGCGCCGGAACGAGGTGCCGACCGGAGCGAGTTCGGCGCCCAGCGCGGCGGTGGCGAGGTCCGGCAGCAGGATCCGCCAGGAAACGCCGTCGGTGACGAGGTGGTGCAGCACCAGCCACAGCAGCGGCGCGGCGTCGGCACGCTCGATCCACACGAATCGCGCGACCACGCCGGCCTCCGGGTCGAGCAGGTCGGCGGCGCGCTGCAACGCACGCTCGCAGGTCGCGTCGAGATCAGCGTCCGCGGTCACGATTTCCAGCAGGGCGCCCGCGTTCACCGCACCGGGTTCGGCGACCACCCAGTTCCAGCCGTCGCCGGTGCGGCGCAGCGTCGAACGCAGCAGGTCGTGCCGGTCGAGCAGCGCTGTGAGCGCGGCGGCGAGATCCGCGCGCTCCATGCCCGACGGCAGCTCGATCAGCACCGCTTGGGCGAACCGCCGCCAGGTGTCACCGGTCTCGAGCATCGCGTGCACGATCGGCGTCAGCTCTACGTCGCCGACTCCGCCGCCGGGCAGCTCGTGCACCACTCCGGTCGGCACGTCGGTGGCCACCGCGGCCAGCGCGGCGACGGTCTTGCGCTCGAAGACATCCCGTGCGCCGAACCCGAGCCCGGCCGCCTTCGCCCGCGACACCAGCTGGATCGAGACGATGCTGTCGCCGCCGAGCGCGAAGAAACTCTCGTCGACCCCCACCGATTCCAGGCCGAGCACCTCCGCGAACAGCGCGGCGAGCGTCTCCTCGCGCGGTGTGGACGGCGGCCTGCTCGCGGTGGTGCGCGCGCCGAATTCCGGTGCGGGCAGCGCCTTGCGGTCAACCTTGCCCAGCGGCGTGAGCGGAAGACGGTCGAGCACCATGATCACCGCGGGCACCATGTAGGCCGGAAGCGACTCTCCTACCGCGGCTTTCAGCGCCTCGGGGTGGATCTGCGCGTCCGGCTGCGGCAGCACGTACGACACGAGCGCGGTGGCGCCCGAACCGGTTTCGATACCGAGGGTGAGCGCGAAGTCGACGTCGGGCTGCCGCTGCAAGGCGGCATCGATCTCGCCGAGCTCGATGCGGAAGCCGCGCACCTTCACCTGGAAGTCGCTGCGTCCCTGGTACTCCAGTTCGACGCGGCCGTCGTTGTGCACCCAGCGCACGAGATCGCCGGTGCGGTACATCCGCTCGCCCGTGCCGTACGGGTCGGCGACGAAACGGTCGGCGGTCAGCCCGTTGCGCCGGTGGTACCCGCGCGCGACGCCGGGACCGGCGAGGTAGAGCTCGCCGACGGTGCCCGGCGGCAGCGGACGCAGCCACGGATCCAGGACCACCGCCGACACGTCGCGGGCCAGACTGCCGATGGTGACCGGACCGTCCGGCGTCAGCGGGGCGCTGAGGGTGACGGTGATGGTGGTCTCGGTGGGCCCGTAGCCGTTCAACAGGGTCCGGCCCGACCATTTGGTCACCAGCTCGGGCGGGCAGGCGTCGCCGCCCACGATCACGGTGCGCAGCTGTGGCAGCGTCGCCGGGTCGAGCGAGCCGACCACGGCCGGGGTCACGTTGAGGTGGGTGACGCGGTGGGCGCGCAATACCTGGGCCAGCTCCTCGCCCGCGTACGCCGACGGCGGCACCACGGCCAGCGTCGCGCCCGTCGCCAGGGTGACCAGGATCTCCTCCACCGAGATGTCGAAACTCGGCGACACGGCGTGGGCGACGACGGACTCGGCGTCGATGCCGAATCCGGCCCCGGAACTCGCCACCAGGTTGGCCAGCCCCCGGTGCGGGACGAGCACGCCTTTCGGGAGCCCGGTGGAACCGGAGGTGTAGATGATGTACGCGGCTTGGTCCGGGTGCGTCGCCGCGGTGCGGTCGGCGTCGGTCAGCGGCGCGGCATCCTGCTCGGCCATCGCCCGCTCGGTGCTCTCGTCGTCGAGCGACAGCCAGGACACTCGGCGCGGCAACGACTTTCGGGCGGCCGCCGTCGTGATGCCCGCGACGACGCCGCTGTCGCCGACCATGTGCTCGATCCGGTCGGCCGGGTAGGTCGGATCGATCGGCACGAACGCCGCGCCGGTCTTGGCCACCGCGATCGTCGCCAGCACCGACTCGATGGACCGCGGGATGGAGATCGCCACGGTGCGCTCGGGCCCCGCGCCCGCTGCGATCAGCACCCGGGCCAGCCGGTTGGTGTAGTCGTCGACCTGACGGTAGGTCAGCGTGGTCTCGCCCTCCACCAGCGCGGTCGCCAGCGGATCGCGGGCCGCGCCTTCGGCGAGGAGGGCGGGCAGCGTCCGCGCCGCGACACCCGCGGGTCCCCGGGCGGGTGCGAAGCCGGTGCGCTCGTCGTCCGACAGCACCGGCACACTCGCCAGCGGCGCGTCCGGCCCGGCGGCCAGGAAACGGTGCAGGAACGACAGGAAGCGGCGGTGCTGCCCGGTCAGCTCGGCCTCGGTGTAGAGGTTGCCGTTGGCCTGGAAGTCGATGTGCGTGCTCTCGCCGCCGACGCCCGGATACAAGTTGACGAACAGGTCGTCGATCAACCCGGAGGTCAGCACGTGCAACCGCCCGGTCACCGGGCCGAGCTGGATTCTGGTGTCGACCATCATCAGGTTCACCGACGGGCCGAACGACCCGGCCTCGTCCATCGGCCAGCCCAGATCGCGGAAGATGTCCTCCTGCCGGTAGCGCTGGCGCCGCAGCGCCCCGGTCAGCTCGCCCTGGGCCGCCCGGATCACCTCGCCGACGGTCGTGGCGGGCGTCAGCCGCAGCCGCAGCGGAACCACGTTGGCGATCATGCCGCCGGAACGCCGCAGCGTCGCGGTGGTGCGCGCGGACACCGGCAGGCTCAGCACGACTTCCGGCGCGCCGGTCATCGCGGACAGATACGCGCCGAACGCGGCGACCACGGTCGGCGCGACACCGGAGGACGCCTGCTCGGCGACGGCGTCCAGCAGGTTGCCGGTGTCGGCGGGCAGCGCGCCGGTGACCCGCCGCGGATGCCCGTCCACGCCCGCGGTGCGGCCGGCCAGGCTCACCGGATCGGCCATGCCGTCCAGATGCGCCTGCCAGTGCTCCCGGTCCGCGCCGAACCGCTCGGAACTGCGGTAGGCCAGATCGGCCTCGACGATCTTGCGCAGGTCCTCGGCCTTCGCCGGCGACGCTTCGCGGCCCTCGACGGCGGCGTTGTACAGCTCTCCGGTGCGCTGCACCATGGTCAGCGCGCCCATGCCGTCGAGCACGATGTGGTGGATGCGCGAGTACCAGAACCAGCGGTCCGCGCCGACGCGCAGCATGGCGATGCGCACCAGCCGGTCGCGGGTCAGCTCCAGCGGGGCCTCGTACTCCGCGCGCATCCACGCGTGCGCGGCCGCCTCCGGATCGGGTTCGGAACGGAAGTCCAGCGTTTCCAGACTGTCGTCGAGCGCGGGGTCGACGAATTGGAACGGATGTCCCTCCACCTCGACCAGGCGCAGGTAGCCGGTGCCGAACTCGCGCCCGGCCTGCCGCGCCGACCGCGCGAGCAGCTCGAGGTCGATCGGACCGTTCAGTTCGACGTACTGGGCGATCGAGATCGGAGTATCACCGGCGACGTGCTGGGCGAACCAGATGCCGCGCTGTGCCGCCGATAGGGCGAAAGCCCCATCGGGAAGAACTGTGTCGGAATCTTTCGCCGAAAGGGAAGGCTGTTGCATGACGTGTCCTACGTTCTGACCGCGATCCGGCCGATCGGCAGTGACCGCCCGTAGCCACCGCGGTAGCGGTAGTACCTGCCGCCGCACAGCACGCGGCAACTCAATTCTGAACCGGCGCGGTCGACGCTGCGGGGGTATTGGGCACACTGCGCGACCCGAACATCGCTGTTCGGGTCGCGGGGGAGGGGTTGTGTCCGGTCAGGCGGCTTTCGGGAGAAGATCCAGGTCGGCCGCGCCCAGCGGGGCGGCGGAGCTGGTCAGATAGCGCTGCAGAGTGGAGCGCTCGTCCAGCACCAGCCAGGTGATCGCTTCCACGGACTCGGGCTGCTGGTCCTTGGTGGTGACGCCCACCGAGGTGCCGAGCGCGTAGGAGCCGTCGTCGGTCACCGGGACGGCGATGGCGCCGATCTTGGTGGCGGCCCGCTCGGCCACGACGGACTCGATCGCCTGGTCGATCGCGACCGCGATCCGGGTGCCGGGTCCGGCGCCGAGGCGCAGCAGCAGCCGGGCCAGACGATTGGACCAGCGGTCCAGCTCGGCGTAGGTCAGGTCGCAACCGGCGGTGGACGCCACGACCGCGTGCGGATCGACCTCGGCGACGGGCTGTGCCACCGGCAGGGAGTACAGGTTGTCGGCGAGCGATTCGGTCAGCGTGTGCATGTCGTGTCCTCGGGGTCGATTGAGAGGTTCTGGGCGTACCTCTGAATCTCGTCCTCGAGCGGACTTTTCGACAGCAACCCCAGCGCTGGTCCGCGCACTCCAAGGGTGGGGGAAACCCCACCCAAGGGGTGGGCGGTCAGTCGGTCACGTAGCCGTTGAGCGTGTTGCGCAGGTCGGTGAGCAGGGCGCGGGCGGCGGTGAGGCCGTCGCCGTGCCAGACGCTGTCCTCCACGGCGAACACCCGGCGATCGGTGGCGGCGCCGAGTTGCTTCCACTCGTCGGTGCGCAGCACCGCTTCACCGTGCTTCTTGCCCTCCTGGCCCGCGAGGATCACGTAGATCAGGTCGCCCTCGGCCTTGGTGGCGAACTCGCTCTCGCGCACGTCGAACGACGCGCCGCGCTGCGCGGCGGGACGCTGCACGCCCGCGTCGGCGAGCACCTGGCCGGAGAAGCTGTCGCCGCCCTGCACCCGCTGAGCGTCGGCGGTGAACCTGAGAATCGACGCCTGGGTCTGCCCCGCCGCCAGCGTGGCACCGGTGTCGCGCGCCTCGGTGCGGTAGTTCTGCAGTGCGGTCTCCGCCGCGTCGCGCCGTCCCATGCCCGCCGCGTACGCCGCGAACTCGGCTTGCCAGCTGTTGTTCGAACCGACCAGCACGGTCGGGGCGATGCCCTGCAACGCGCTGAAACTCGCTGTGCCGGTGGGGTTCTCACCCAGAATCAGATCGGGATGCAGGGCTGCGATCCGGGCCGGGTCCGGCTGCGCGGCGGTGCCGACGCCGGGGATCTTCAGCACGCCGGTGCCCAGATAGGCCGGTTGCGGGCTCGGACCGTCGAGGGTCACCGTCCCCACGACCCGCTCCCACAGGCCGACCGCGCAGACGGCGTCCAGCGCGGAGGTGCTGAGCACGACGATGCGCTGCGGGTCGGCGGGAACCTCGGACACGCCCGCCGCATGGGTGACGCTGCGGGTGTCCCCCCCCGCCGGGTCGGGCGCGCTCGGCAGCGCGCAGGCCTTGGTGGTGTCGCGCTCCAGCCCCACCACACCCGCGCCCGCGATATTGGTGGTGGTGCGCACGATGGAGGCGGAGTCGTCGGTGGCGCCGCCGCAGCCCGCGAGCGCGAGCGCGGCACACCCGGCCACGACCGCCCGGAACCGGTGACCGGCCGCGCCGTTCCGATGACGAATCGCGCGAATTCGGGTGCGTACCTGCATCACGTCGCTCACCGGCATGCGAGTGAGGGTACATGTCGGCGCCGTCCGGCCCCGGGGTGAGGTCGCGGCGGTGGGCGTCCGTGTGCCGCGCTTCGCGGGCAGGAATCCACCCCCCAGCAGACGGCCCGCACGCAACGCCCCGGTCGGTGCCGGTCCGCGTGCGGGCCGCCGGGGTCAGGCTCGATTGCCCCCGATGCTGAAGCGGGCGCCGGTGGCGTCGGTGACCGCGGCCATCCGGCCGTAGGGCGTGTCCTGGGGCGGCGAGAGCACCGTCCCGCCCAGTTCGGTGAGCCGCTCGACGGTCTTGTCCACGTCGTCGGCGCCGAAGTAGACGATCCAGCCCGCGGACGCGCCCTCGGGCAGGAAGGCCGACGCGTCCATGACGCCGCCCAGCATCGGGCTCTGGGCGTGGATGGTGGAGTAGCGGAACTCCGGTGCGTCGGAGACGGTGAAGACGTCCGACCAGCCGAAGACCTCCCGGTAGAAGGTCAACGAGGCGTCGTAGGCGCGGGTGTGCAGCTCGAACCAGGACGGCGCGCCCGCGTGCTCGCGCCACTGCCCGCCGGAGACCAGACCCATGGTCTCGAAGCCGGGGAACGTCCCGGCCTGCCAGATGCCGACGCCCGCACCCCCGACGTCGCCGAGCACGGCCATCGTGCCCAGCTCGCCCACCGCCATCGGCGGCACGACCAGCGACGCCCCCGCCGCCGTCGCCGCGTCGGCGGTGGCCTGTGCGCCGGAACTGGCCAGATACACCGTCCACTGTTCCGGGCTGTCGGTGTCGCCGGGCATCCTGGCCATCGCGCCCGCCACCGCGCGTCCGTCCTTGCGGAAGGTGACGTACCCGCCGAACTCCTCGCCCGCGCTCTCGGCGGTCCAGTCGAACAGTTCGCGGTAGAACGCGATACTCCGATCGAGGTCGGAGCTGTACAAATCGACCCAACAGGGATCGCCGATCTTCGTGCGGTCGGTTCCGGTCATCGCTGCCCTCCTGGCCTGAGGTGAACTCGTGTCACCTCTACAGACGCCCGCCACCGACAGAACTCATCGGTCCCGCACGGAACAGACGAGCCCGGACGGACGCGAGCCATGCGGGGCCGCGAACACGCCACACCGCAGGTGCGGCCGAACAAATACGACAGAGAGTAGGACCCGTTCGGTCGGGCGCATCTTCACGGGTTTACGATTCGGAGAGCGCAAGCGAACTGTCGTCTGTTCCGACATCGGGATGGATGCGATCAGCGGAGCCTGCGGAGCGACCTAAAGGCACTTTCAGGAGGATCAGTGACTGCCGTAGAGCCCCAGCCAGTCCCTCAGTTGGAAGCGACTCGGCCTTATCCGGCTCGGACCGGGCCGAAGGGCTCGTTCATCTACAAGATGGTCACCACCACGGACCCGAAGGTCCTGGGTGTCATGTACCTGACCACGTCGATGGGCTTCTTCCTCATCGGTGGCCTGATGGCCCTGCTGATGCGCGGTGAGCTGGCCCGGCCGGGCTTGCAGTTCCTCTCGACCGAGCAGTTCAACCAGCTGTTCACCATGCACGGCACGATCATGCTGCTGTTCTACGCGACCGCGATCGTGTTCGGCTTCGCGAACATCATCCTCCCGCTGCAGATCGGCGCCCCCGACGTCGCCTTCCCGCGTTTGAACGCCTTCAGCTACTGGCTGTACGCGTTCGGCGCCAGCATGGCGACCGCGGGCTTCATCACCCCGGGCGGCGCCGCGGACTTCGGCTGGACGGCGTACGTGCCGCTCACCAGCATCCTGCACTCCCCGGGCGTCGGCACCGACCTGTGGATCCTGGGCCTGGCGGTGTCCGGTCTGGGCACCATCCTCGGTGGCGTGAACATGCTGACCACGGTGGTCTGCCTGCGTGCTCCCGGTATGACCATGTTCCGGATGCCGATCTTCACCTGGAACATCGCCGTGACCAGCGTCCTGGTGCTGCTGGCCTTCCCGCTGCTGACCGCCGCGCTGTTCGGCCTGGCCTACGACCGTCACCTGGGTGGCCACATCTACGACCCTGCGACCGGCGGCATCCTGCTCTACCAGCACTTGTTCTGGTTCTTCGGACACCCCGAGGTGTACATCATCGCGCTGCCGTTCTTCGGCATCGTCTCGGAGATCTTCCCGGTCTTCTCGCGTAAGCCGATCTTCGGTTACACCACGCTGGTCTACGCCACCCTGGGCATCGCCGCGCTGTCGATCGCGGTGTGGGCGCACCACATGTACGCCACCGGCGCCGTGCTGCTGCCGTACTTCTCGTTCATGACCTTCCTCATCGCGGTCCCGACCGGTGTGAAGTTCTTCAACTGGATCGGCACCATGTGGCGCGGTCAACTGACCTTCGAATCGCCGATGCTGTTCTCCATCGGCTTCATCGTCACCTTCCTCTTCGGTGGTCTGTCCGGCGTCATCCTGGCCAGCCCGCCGCTGGACTTCCACGTCACCGACTCGTACTTCGTCGTGGCGCACTTCCACTACGTGCTCTTCGGCACCATCGTGTTCGCCACCTACGCGGGCATCTACTTCTGGTTCCCGAAGATGACCGGCCGGATGCTGGACGAGCGCCTGGGCAAGTGGCACTTCTGGACGACGTTCATCGGCTTCCACACCACCTTCCTGGTCCAGCACTGGTTGGGCGCCGAGGGCATGCCGCGCCGCTACGCCGACTACCTGCCCAGCGACGGCTTCACCACGCTGAACACGATCTCCACGATCGGCGCCTTCGTGCTCGGCGCGTCGATGCTGCCGTTCCTGTGGAACGTCTTCAAGAGCTACCGCTACGGCGAGGTGGTCACCGTGGACGACCCGTGGGGCTACGGCAACTCGCTGGAGTGGGCCACCACCTGCCCGCCGCCGCGGCACAACTTCTACGAGCTGCCGCGCATCCGCTCGGAGCGTCCCGCGTTCGAGCTGCACTACCCGCACATGGTCGAGCGCATGCGCGCCGAGGCGCACGTCGGCTGGGGCGCGGGCAAGCACGCCACCGACCTGCACGAGCCGAACGTCCTCGCGCAGTAGGGCGCTTCCCCGGCGGGGCCGGACGGGTGACGTCCGGCCGCGCCGTAGGATTCATCGCGACGAGTGTGCACCCGCTGGTCACCAGCGGGTGCACACTCGTTTGTGGGAATCAGTACGCACCGTGCGTTGCGACAACGACGTCCAGCACAGCGACGGCGAACATCGAACATGGAGCGCATCAGTTGGCCGACACCACCGTCCTCGTCACCGTCACCGGGCCGGACCGCCCCGGTGTGACGTCCGTGCTGCTCGCGGCCATGTCCCGGCACCGAGTGAGCCTGCTGGACGTGGAGCAGGTCGTGATCCGGGGCAGGCTGACTCTCGGCGTCCTGGTGACCTGCCCGACCGACGCCGAGGCGTTGCAGGACGAGCTCGAAGAGGCCATGAACACCGTCGGCATGAACGTCGACGTTGAGGTGGACGCGGCGATCGGCAGGCAGCCGATGTCCACCCACGCGGTGGTTATTCTCGGCAGCCCGGTCACCGCGCGCGCGTTCAGCGCTGTGTCGCGGCAACTGGCCGCGCTGGGAGCCAACATCGACACCATCCGCGGTATCGCCGACTACCCGGTGACCGGCATGGAGTTGATGGTCACCGCGACCGACTCCGGCCCGGACACCGATTTCCGGCTGCGCACGGCGCTGGCCGAGGTCGCGGTGGCCGAGCAGGTGGACGTCGCCGTGGAACGGGCCGGGCTGGCGCGCCGGGGCAAGCGGCTGATCGTGTTCGACGTCGACTCGACCCTGATCCAGGGCGAGGTCATCGAGATGCTCGCCGCGCACGCGGGCGTGGAGGACGAGGTCCGCAAGGTGACCGAGGCCGCCATGCGCGGCGAGATCGATTTCGCCGAATCGCTGCGGCAGCGGGTAGCGACGCTGGCCGGGCTGGACGAGTCGGTGATCGAGGAGGTCGCCGACCGGATCGAGCTGACTCCCGGCGCCCGCACCACCATCCGCACGCTGCGCCGGATCGGTTTCCGCTGCGGCGTGGTGTCGGGCGGTTTCCGGCAGGTGATCGAACCGCTGGCGCACGAATTGGAATTGGACTTCGTGCGGGCGAACACCCTGGAAGTCGTGGACGGCAAGCTGACCGGCCGCGTCGTCGGCGAGATCGTCGACCGCGCGGCCAAGGCGACCGCCCTGCGCAAGTTCGCCGCCGACGCCGGGGTGCCGATGGAACAGACCGTCGCGGTGGGTGACGGCGCCAACGACATCGACATGCTCAACGCCGCCGGGCTCGGCGTCGCCTTCAACGCCAAACCGGCGCTGCGCGAGGTCGCCGACGCCGCGCTCTCCCATCCGTATCTCGACGCGGTGCTGTTCATCCTCGGGGTCACCCGGCACGAGGTGGAGGCCGCCGACGCCAGGGACGGCCTGCTGCGCCGCGTCCCGCTGGGCTGAACATCCGGCCCGGTCCCGCCTCGATAAACGCTGTCGGGCGCAGTCCGTCGTTAGCTTCGCGCATGGCCGGAGCGAAGGCGGAGGTACGCCTGTGTCGGTAGGCTCGCTGCTGTTGATCATGCGGCGATCGGAGGACGGGTGCGCAAGTCCCTGCTTGTGCTGCCCGCCGGATCGGCGGCGGGGTGCGGCGTGCCGGATAAGACGACAGAGTCCGCGAATTCCGTTGTCCGTATGGGCGAAGCGGACGGTCGGCAACAGCGGCCACCGCGCATGGGGCGGCGGCTGGTGACCGCGCGCCCCGCGAATTCGTCCACCGCCTACTCGGAGAGCATCGCGAAAGCCGGTGCGGCCGTGGCGAAGCAGGACGGAGCGGCGGATCTCGAACCCGACCCCACCCGCGCCGGGCGCGGGCAGGAGGTCGGTGTGGAGTTTCGTCGGCGTGGCGTCCCGTGCGTCGCCGCTGACGATGGAGTACGCGCGTCCGTGGGAGCCGGGTTCCGAACCGGCCCGGACGTTTTCGTCGACGATCGAGGTGGAGCGATGACGAGCATTCCGGAATGCGGCGCCGAAGTCCGTGAGGACGGCGAGATCCGCGGCGTGGCAACGGCATCGGACATCGAGGGGTTCCGGGCCCGGCACGCGGAGCTGGCCGGCGGCTACGGTGCGGGCGATCCGGCCGACCCGGCCATGGTGCAGGCGATGCAGATGGTCCTGCATCTGCCCAAGATCGACCCGCCGCCGCGCAGTGCGCTGCTCGCCGCAGCCGCGTCGGCCGCGGTGGCACTGTGCCTGGACGAGCGAGTCGGGCCGGGCGGCGAGTGGGAAGAACGCTACCTGGCGTGGAAGCGCTCCCGGATCCGCAAGGTGGCTCGGCGCGCTCGCGGCGCACAGTGGCAGGCGACTTGCGCTGTCGCGGGCGTCACGGTGGAGATCGACGGCGCGCAGGCGCGGGCGCTGGTCCCGGGGCCGGTGGGGCAGGTCGACCCGCGGATCAAGCGTCTGCAGATCGGCGGCACCGACCTCGCACACGACGAGCCCGGCCCGCCCGATCCCGAACTGCCGGTGTTGTGGGTGAACGCCGGGCTCGGGATGACGTTGGGCAAGGCCGCCGCTCAGGTGGGTCACGCGAGCATGCTGCTGGCCGGTGCGCTGCCGGTGGAGCACGCGCTGCGCTGGGCGGAACTCGGCTTCCGCTGCGCGGTGCGCGAGGCCGACCCGCGGCGCTGGGCGTCGCTGGCCGAGCAGGTGGCCGAGGGCGCGGCGATCGCGGTGCGCGACGCGGGATACACCGAAGTGGCGCCGGGCTCCATGACGGTGATCGCGGAGCCCGCCCGGTCCTGGTGAACCCTCCGCTACGGCGCGGCGCGCGTGTCGGTCGGTGTGGCCGATCGGGCCGGGACGGCGGCGTTCCAGCACAGATCCGACCGACCGGGTCGGTTTTCCCTCCCTGCGTTGGCAAGTGCCCCCCGGGGTGGGCCAAGATGGAGCGCGTGCCGCAACCGGATCCCGATCTGCTCATCGATTTCACCGACGTGACCGTCCGCCGCTCCGGCCATACCCTCGTCGGCCCGGTCACCTGGCAGGTCGAGCTCGACGAACGCTGGGTGGTCCTCGGCCCCAACGGCGCGGGCAAGACCTCGCTGCTGCGTATGGCCGCCGCCGAACTGCATCCCAGCGCGGGTATCGCCCATCTGCTCGGGGAGCGCATCGGAAAGGTGGACATCAGCGAGCTGCGCCCGCGCATCGGGCTGTCGTCGGCGGCGGTGGCCAGCCGGGTGCCGACCGACGAGAAGGTCAGCGATCTGGTGGTGTCCGCGGGTTACGCGGTGCTCGGCCGCTGGCGGGAGCGCTACGACGACGTGGACACCGACCGCGCCATCGACATGCTGGAAAGCCTCGGAGCCGAACATCTCTCCGACCGCACCTACGGCACGCTGTCGGAGGGCGAACGCAAACGCGTGCTCATCGCCCGCGCGTTGATGACCGATCCCGAGCTGCTGCTGCTCGACGAGCCCGCCGCGGGCTTGGACCTGGGCGGCCGCGAGGAACTGGTGGAGCGGCTCGGCGATCTCGCCGCCGACCCGGACTCGCCCGCGATCGTGCTGGTCACCCATCACGTCGAGGAGATCCCGCCCGGATTCACCCACGGCCTGCTGCTCAACGAGGGCGAAGTGGTCGCGCAAGGCCTGCTCTCCGACGTGCTCACCGCCGAGAACCTCAGCGACGCCTTCCACCAGTCGATCGCGCTGGATCGAGTCGACGGCCGCTACTTCGCGCGGCGTTCGCGGCGGGCGGGCAGTCACCGCACCCGCTGACTCGGACGGCGTGCGATCGCGCACCTTGCGTGCGTCAGGCGTACCTCCGCCTTCGCTCCGGCCGTGCGCGTTGTGCGTACCTCCGCCTTCGCTCCGGCCGTGCGCGTTGTGCGTACCTTCGCCTTCGCTCCGGCCGTGCGCGTTGTGCGTACCTTCGCCTTCGCTTCGGCCGTGCGCCTGTTGCGTACCTTCGCCTTCGCTTCGGCCGTGCGCGCGCTGCGGACGGAGTACGTCCGACTGCGCCTGTTGCGTACCTTCGCCTCGCTGCGGCCGTGCGCGGGCTATCGACGGACTACCTCCGACTGCGCCTGTTGCGTACCTTCGCCTTGCTCCCGCCGTGCGCGGGCTGCGGACGGACTTCCGACTGCACCTATTAAGGTGCAAGGGTGAGTGAGACAGTAACGCAGGCAGACTCTCAGCAACCCGAATCGCCGCTCAAAGACGCGTCCACCGTGATGCTGGTGCGCGACGGCGCCGACGGGCCCGAGATCTTCCTGCAGCGCAGGGTCGGCGCGATGGCCTTCGCCGCGGGCATGACCGTGTTCCCCGGCGGCGGCGTCGACCCGTCCGACGGAACCGCCGACATCGCCTGGGCCGGTCCCGAACCCGCATGGTGGGCCGAACAATTCGCGACCAGCGAAACCAGGGCGAAGGCGCTGGTCTGCGCTGCCGTCCGGGAGACGTTCGAGGAGTGCGGCGTGCTGCTGGCCGGGCCGACCGCCGACAGCGTCGTCTCCGACACCACCGATTACCACGAGGCCCGCGCGAGGCTCGAGCGCAGGGACCTGTCGCTGGCGTCCTTCCTCGCGGAGGAGAAGCTGGTGCTGCGCGCCGACCTGCTGCGGCCGTGGGCGAACTGGATCACCCCCGTCATCGAGCCGCGCCGTTACGACACCCGGTTCTTCGTCGCGGTCCTGCCGGAGGGACAGCGCGCCGACGGCGCCACCTCCGAGGCGGCGGAGGTGCGGTGGAGCACTCCGGCCGAGGCCCTGGAACGCTGGCGCTCGGGCGTCGACGTGCTGCTGCCGCCGACCTGGTCGCAGTTGGTCGCGCTCGGCGAATTCCGCTCCACCGCGGACATCCTCGCCGTTCGGCGCGCGATCGACCCGATCCTGCCGGTGCCGGCCGATCTGGACGGCAAACAGATGCTGTCCTTCCCCGACAACCGTCGCTACTTCGCCGACCTGCCCGACGCCGGGCGACTCAGGGGATCAGTGCGCCCGTGAGCAGAGCGGGTGGCCGGAAGGTGCACAGCCGGCGCTGAACAACTGCGGCACCCGCAGGAGTGACGACCGCTGCGAGATCATGACGGCGCGGACCCGGTAGCGTGCGTCCCATGGCCGAATTCGTGACCCTGGAGCTGACCGAAGGTGATGCCGCGCGGCGCGTGGCCGTCCTCCGGATCGCCCGCCCGCCGATGAACCTGCTGAACCTGCAGCTGGCGCGGGAGCTGGCCGAGGCGGCGGACGCCGTCGCGGCGGACCAGGGTGTCGCCGCGGTGGTCGTGTACGGCGACGAACGAGTGTTCTCGGCGGGCGACGACGTGGCCGAACTGTTCGGGCTCGGAAGCGCCCAGGCCGCCGCCATGGCGGCCGACCTGCAGCACGCCCTGGGCTGTCTGGCCCGGATCCCGCAGCCCACCGTCGCGGCGATCAGCGGTTACTGCCTCGGCGGCGGGCTGGAGCTGGCGCTGGGGGCGGACCGCCGCATCATCGGTGACAACGTCAAACTGGGCCTGCCGCAGATCCAGACGGGACTGATCCCGCTCGCGGGCATCCGGCGCCTGTCCCTGCTGATCGGGCCGGGCGCGGCCAAGGACCTCGTCTACACCGGTCGTTTCGTCGAACCGGACGAGGCGAAGGCGGTCGGCCTCGTCGACGAAGTCGTCGCGCCGGACGACGTGTACACCGCCGCGATGCGGTGGGCGCGCCAGTTCGCCGGCGGTCCCGCCCGCGCGCTGGCCGCCGCGAAAGCGGTTTTCGAAGCCGGTCCGCACGGCCTCGATCGCGCCCGCGGCGAGTGGTCGGCCCTGTTCACGACGGAAGATCGCCTGATAGGAACAGGTTCTTATCTGGCCAACGGTCCAGGGTCGGCCGAATTCGTAGGCCGATAGCAGGCGTCAACTGCGGATTTGGGTAGGCTTGCCGACCATGACGGTACGTCCCGACGACCCCGCGCCGAACCCGCACGCCACCGAGGCAGAGGTCGAAGCAGCGCTCAAGGATACGAAGCTGGCCCAGGTGCTCTACCACGACTGGGAAGCCGAGACCTATGACGACAAATGGTCCATTTCCTATGACGAGCGCTGTATCGAATATGCGCGCGGCAGGTTCGACTTGGCCGTCGGCCCCGCGCCGCTGCCCTACGGCAAGGCGCTCGAACTGGGCTGCGGTACCGGATTCTTCCTGCTGAACCTGATGCAGGCGGGCGTGGCGAAATCGGGCTCGGTCACCGACCTGTCGCCGGGCATGGTGAAGGTGGCGCTGCGCAACGCGCAGAACCTCGGGCTGGACGTGGACGGCCGGGTCGCCGACGCGGAGACCATCCCCTACGACGACGACACCTTCGATCTGGTGGTCGGCCACGCGGTGCTGCACCACATCCCCGACGTCGAGCTGGCGCTCAAGGAGTGCCTGCGCGTGCTGAAGCCGGGCGGCCGCTTCGTGTTCGCCGGTGAGCCGACCACGGTCGGGAACTTCTACGCCCGCTGGCTGGGCCGCATCACGTGGAAGGCCACCACCACGGTGACCAAGCTGCCGATGCTCAGCGACTGGCGGCGTCCGCAGGAGGAGCTGGACGAGTCCTCACGCGCGGCGGCTCTCGAGGCCGTCGTCGACCTGCACACCTTCGATCCGCGCGCCCTGGAGTCGATGGCTCGCTCGGCGGGCGCCGTCGAGGTGGCGGCCAACACCGAGGAGTTCGCCGCGGCTCTGTGGGGCTGGCCCGTGCGCACCTTCGAGGCCGCGGTTCCCGCGGAGAAGCTCACCTGGCGTTACCGGATGGCGATGTACCGTGCCTGGCTGGGACTGAGCTGGGTGGACGAGAACGTCATGCGCCGTGTCGTCCCGCGCCAGTTCTTCTACAACGCCATGATCACCGGCGTGAAGCCCACCTCAGCCGGAAAGTAGTGGCGCGCGATACCTGTCGCGACCGCATCGCTCATCGCGGCAGCACCATCGGTGCTGCTGCGGTGGATGTACACGAGCCCATGTCGCCGCGCCGGTTCGAATGCCGTGACCTGGCTCGGTCTGCCATGATCCGAACCGGCACGATCGCGATCGCCGGAATCAGGCGCGTCGACTCGATCCCGATGCGGGACCGATAGTGGGCTATCTCTTCACCCGCGACGACGTCGGGTACCTGGGTAGCGCGACCGGTCGGGCCGCGCTGGCCGAGGTGGATCGCCTCGCGCTGACGTCGGTGTCCCTGCTGAAGGATCTCGAGCAGGTGCGCGGCGCCTATGGTGACCGCGCCGCGGCGCTGGTCGAGACGGTCCGGTTGCGCCGCCGTGCCACGGCCAAACTGGCCGACGCCGGGGAGTGGTTGTTCACCGACGACGCCTTGCAGCAGGCGACCCCGACCGCCGTCGCCAGGCACCGGGCCGCGCGCCTGGCCGGGCGGGCGGTGCACGACGTGACCTGCTCGATCGGCGCGGAGCTGGCGGCCTTGGCGCCGCACTGTCCCGCCGTGCTCGGCAGCGATCTGGACGACATACGGTTGGCGATGGCGTCCCGCAATCTGTCCGGTCATCGAAATGTTCTGCTGGCCAAGGCGGATGCGCTGACGCCGTGCAGCGTCGACATCGTCGTGATCGCCGACCCGGCCCGGCGCGCCGACGGCCGCCGCACCCACGACCCGGCCAAACTGCAACCGCCACTGCCGGATCTGCTCGACGCCTATCGTGGGCGCGATCTCGCCGTGAAGTGCGCTCCTGGTTTGGATTTCGACCGTCTCGGCTGGCCCGGCGAGGTGGAGGTGGTGTCGCTCGACGGCTCCGTGCGCGAGGCGTGCGTCTGGTCGTCGGGACTCACCGAGCCCGGCGTCACCCGTCGTGCCACGGTGCTCTCCTCCAAGGCCGCCGCCTGGACTATCACCGACGCCGAACCGGACGTCATCGACGAGCGCCCGCCGGGGCAGTGGATCATCGACCCGGACGGTGCGGTCGTGCGCGCCGGTCTCGTCCGCCACTACGCCGCGAAACACGGCTTGTGGCAACTCGATCCCCGCATCGCCTATCTCACCGGCGACACCGTGCCAGAGGGCGTACGTGGTTTCCGCGTCCTCGACCGCATGGACTTCCGCGAGAAGGGCCTCCGCGCCGAACTGCATCGCCGCGACTGCGGCCCCCTCGAAATCCTCGCCCGGGGTGTCGACATCGACCCCGATGCCCTCCGTTCGCGCCTCAAACTCCGTGGCAGTCAACCGCATACGCTGGTGATCACTCGCATAGGCCGTAGCGCGACGGTTTTTCTCTGCGCGACCCCGTGATCACCCGGGCGGGAACCGCGCCTCAGAACCGCAGCCGGACCTCGCGACCGGGCGCTACTCCGGTGTGAACGCGAAGATCTCGCCGATGCGGGTGGCGACCACGACCTCACCCTGCGCGCCGACCGACGTACCGGTGGTCGTACCCTTCGCGCCCGGGAGGACGTCGGAATCGATGGTGGTTCCGGTCCGCGTGTCGAAGGTGACGAGGTTCAGGCCGTCGCCGATCGCCGCGGTGACGTAGCCGGTGTCGCCCGCCGTCTGCGCCGCAGGGCCGCGCAGCGCCAGATCCTTACGTTCCCACACCGTCTCGGCATTGTCGCCGTTGTCCCGCAGTGCGAGCAGGTAGCCTTCCTCGCCCGACGGGATGATCAGGCCGTCGTCGGACACCGAGATGCCGCCGCGCGGAGTCCAATCCAGCCGGTGCACCCACTTGGTCCGCCCGTCGGCGGTGTCGAGCGCGATCAGGCGGTTGTTGTTGTCGCCGACATAGACGGTGCCGCCGTCGGCGGACAGGGCCGGACTGGTCGCGCTGCCACCGAGCAACAGATCGGCGCTCCACTCCCGCGCGACCTTCGCGCCGGTGTAGCGCAGTGCGACGAGGGACGCGGCAGGCCGCCCCGGCTGCCACAACGTCACGTAGAAACGGCCACTGGCGGCGTCGATGGGGGAGATGTTCGCGACCGGGCAGTGCGGCCCTCCGGTGGCGCAGTCGTCCAGTCCCTGGCCCGCGTCCGGCCAGCCGAGGCCGGCGTGCGCGAGGAAGTCCGGTTCGCCGAGCAACTGCACGCTCGGAACCGCCCGATCGCCGGTCTGCCTGGACAGCACGTCGACCTGACCGGACTGGCTGATCGTCAGCAGTTTGCCGTCACCGGTGAACTGCACCGAGACCGGCGTTCCGGCCACGGGCGTCGCCCACCGCGGCTGCCCCAGGTAATTGAAGGAGATCACCCTGCTGTCGTCGCCGATGTAGACATTGGACATCCAGTCGACCGCCGACGGCGAGGAGATCGCGCTCGGGCCGAGGGCGTTGCAGAACCGCTTGCGGCCGGTGGCCATCTGGAAGGAGAAGATCGAGCAGTTCGCCAGACGCGTGGTGACGAACAGCTGGCCGTCGGGCCCCAGCGTGATCGGCTGGGCGATCGGTCCGCCGACCGGCCGCTGCCAGCTCAGTCCGAGCTTCCGCGACCCAGTGACCGGAGCGGTGCCGCTGTTGCGGCCGTCGTGGTAGGCGGCGGTCCAGCCCTTGCCGGTGCCGACGGTGATGTCGTCGTAGTCGGTGCCGCAACCGGCCAGCGTCAGCGCGCCGACCGCGGCCAGCACGACCGCGGCGCGTTTCCGGGACGGTCGCCACATGGAAGTAGCCAGTACGCCGCCGCTTCGCACCTGCCGTACTCCTGTCGTCGTTGGCTCGCACCCGCGCCCTGTCCGGCGCAGGAGTCACTGTACGGGAGGCCTTTGCGCGGGTGAACGAGTCCCGGCGTTGTCGTAGCGGGTGCTCGTCGCGATGCCCGCCACGGGCGATAGGCTCTATCCGTCGCCGCCGAGGCGGGCGACGGCCGGTAGGACCACGACAGGAGAACCGTTCGTGACGAGCATGTGGGGCGCACCGTTGCGCTCGCGCTGGCGGGGATCGCGCCGCCGGGATCCGCAGCAGGCGCGTTTTCTGACGCGGGCGTCGCTGCGCTGGGTGCTCGCGAACCGGGCGTACACGCCCTGGTATCTGGTGCGTTACTACCGGCTGTTCAAGTTCCGCCTGGCCAACCCGCACATCGTGCTGCGCGGCATGGTCTTTCTCGGGCGCCGCGTCGAGATCCACGCCACGCCGGAACTGAGCCGCATGGAGATCGGCCGCTGGGTGCACATCGGCGACGGCAACGCGATCCGTTGCCACGAGGGTTCGCTGCGCATCGGCGACAAGGTGGTGTTCGGCAAGGACAACGTGGTCAACACCTACCTCGACATCGAGATCGGGGAATCGACCCTGGTCGCCGACTGGTGCTACATCTGCGACTTCGACCACAAGATGGACGACATCAACGTGCCGATCAAAGACCAGGGCATCGTGAAGAGCCCGGTGCGCATCGGCCCCGACACGTGGATCGCGGCCAAGGTGACCGTGCTGCGCGACACCCGCGTCGGGCGCGGCTGCGTGCTCGGCGCGCACGCCGTGGTCAAGGGCGAGATCCCGGACTTCAGCATCGCCGTCGGCGCGCCGGCCAAGGTGGTCAAGAACCGCAAGGCGGCCTGGGAGGCGGGCGCCGAGCAGCGCGCCGAATACCTTGCGGCGCTGGAGGACATCGCGCGCAAGAAGAACGGTGCCGCGCAGAACGCCTGAGAGTTCGTCGGTGCGGGCGGGTAGGTTCGCGCTATGACTGCCTACGCCGCCCTGTTGCGCGGGATCATGCCGAGCAATCCGAACATGAGCAACGCGAAGTTGCGCGCGGTGTTCGAATCGCTCGGATTCGAGGGCGTCGGTTCGGTGCTGACCAGCGGCAACATCGTGTTCCGCAGCGCGGAGACCGACGTGCCCGCGCTCGAGGAGCGTATTCAGCAGGCGCTGGTCCAGGAATTGGGCATCGGCGGCGGCACGATCATCCGCAGCCACGACGAACTGCGCGCGTTGCTGGACACCGACCCTTTCCACGGCCTGACCCACGGACGCGGCACGTATCTGATCGCCACGTTCCTCAAGGACACGGCCGAGCCTCCGGCAACACTGCCCGAGCGGCCGGACCCGCTCACCCGGGTAGTCGGCTACGACGAGGCGGCCCGTGCCTTCCTCGCGGTCATCGACAACAGTCAGCCGGGCAAGACGCCCGACTTCATGGCCTGGCTGGAGAAGACATACGGCAAGGACATCACCACCCGCACCTGGCTCACCATCGAGCGCGTCGTCAAGAAACTGGCGGCTTAGCGGGCTACTTCGGATCGCGTTCCGGCAGTGGACGTTCCACGATGGACGGGCGGCCCAGCGGGTTGCGCACCCGCCGCTTGGCCGAGTGGTACACCTGAGCGGTCTCGGCGGCCACCACGTCCCAGGCGAAGTCGGCGGTGAGCCGTTCCCGGGCGGCGTAGGCGCGCTGCTGCGCGGCGGCGGGGTCGTCGAGGGTGGCGCGGACCGCCTCGACCAAGCCGTCGACGTCGGCGGGCGCGAACGAGGCGCCGGTGACGCCGTCGATCACGGCCTCGCCCAGGCCGCCCGCCGTCGAGGTGATCAGCGGGGTGCCCGCCGCGGCTGCCTCCAGCGCGACGATGCCGAACGGTTCGTATCGGCTGGGCAGCACGATCGCGTCGGCGCCGTGCAGCCAGCCGAGTAATTCCGCGTGGTCGAGCTGACCTGCGAAGTTCACCGCGCGGGCGACGCGGTGCACCCGGGCGCGCTCGCGCAGCCACTCGAACTGGGTGCCGACGCCCGCGACGGTCAGGGTGGTGCCGGGGTGGGCGCGGCGGATGCGCGGCAGCGCGGCGATCGCGTCCTGCACGCCCTTCTCGTACTCGAGCCTGCCCACATACAGCAGCCGGGGCGGACCGCTGCGCGGCGCGCGCGGGCGGAAAGTCCACGCGCCCACGTCGATGCCGTTGCGGATCACCGTCATCGGGATTCGCTCCGGACCGTAGAGCCGCTCGACTTCGTCCTGCATGGACGACGAGCAGGTGATCAGCGCGTCGGACTCGTTGGCGAGCCACCACTCCACCGAGTGCACCTGCTTGTTGACCTTGCCCGCGACCCAGCCGCTGTGCCGCCCGGCCTCGGTGGCGTGGATGGTCGACACCAGCGGCACGTCGTAGTACTCGGCCAGCGCGATGCCGGGGTGGGCGACCAGCCAGTCGTGCGCGTGCACCACGTCGGGTGTCCAGCCGTCGCCGATGCCCGGCTTGCCGAGCGCGACGCCCGCGCGCACCATGGCGTGCCCCATCGCGAGCGTCCAGGCGAGCATGTCCTCGCCGAAGTCGAACACCGGCGGGTCCTCGGCGACCGCGACCACCAGCACGCCTTCGGCGATGTAGGAGTGCGTGGGATGGGTGGAGGCGTCGGTGCCGGAGGGGCGCCGGGACAGGACGACCACCTCGTGGCCGGCCGCGGCGAGTTCGACGGCGAGGTGATGCACGTGCCTACCCAGCCCGCCGACCACGACGGGTGGGTACTCCCACGACACCATCAAAATCTTCATGCAAGTCCTTCTGCGGCCGAGCCCGGGTCCGCCGGAACCGGTCCGTGGTCCGCGGTGGCGGAGTCCGGGCCTGGCTCGGCGGCGGATACTGCCCCGGTGGCGCTGGGTACGGACCCCGCGGAGGTGAGTCGTCGCGCGTCCACGCCGGGGAAGAGTCCGTCAGCTTGCCCCCATCCTGCCGCCAACTGCTGTGCTTTCGCGAGTTGGCCCGCCCCGACCGCCGCGGCGATTTCCCGGACCGCGTGGGCGTGGCGGTGCGCGCGGTCGCGCGCGTACCCCGCGGCGGAGTCCTTGCTGACCATGAACGCCCAGTCGCTGGAGACGGTCAGGATCGCTTCGCGCAGCAGCTGATCGGCGACGTGATCGCGGAGTGCGGGTGCGCCGCCCTGCGCGGCGCGCATCTTGTCGACGGTGTCCAGGGTCAGCCGCACGATGTCGTCGTTGAGCTCGACCAGGTCGCGCACCTGTTCGCCCGCCCACACCCGCCAGTCCTTGCCCGAACCCCAGGACGAGTCGGCCAGTGGCACCGGTTCGCCCAGGTAGCCGCGCGCGCGGGCGTCGGCTAGGGTGCCAACGGTGACGCCCGCCTCCGGCAGCGCGCGCAGCACCTGCGCCAGCCACTGCGGGCCCTCGTGCCACCAGTGGCCGAACAGTTCGGTGTCGAACGCGGCGACGACCAGGGCGGGCCTGCCGATCCGCTCGGACTCGGAGATCAACCGCTCGCGCACCGTCCGCACGAAGTCGTCCACATCCCGGACGACGGCCGCGGCGGCGAGTTCCGGATCGTAGGGAGCCTTGTCCGGGCCCGCGACGGTCTTGCCGGTGACCCGCGCGGGTTTGAGACCTGTGGCGTGGTCATAGTGATGAAAGTCACGGTAGGCGCCGTGGCCGGGATAGCCGGATTTCGGTGACCACACGCGGTAACTCACCTGCAAATCGCGCCCGAACGCGACCACGTCGGAATCCCGGACCGGTCGGCCGAGCGTGGTATCGCCACGCAGCGCGGGACCGTCGACCATGAAATGCGTCACACCTGCGGCGGCGTAGCCGACCTCCATGCCCGGGGTGTAGCCGCATTCCGGCGCCCAGATGCCGGTCGGTGTGTGGCCCCAGCGGTGTCGTGCGTCGGCCAGGCCCTCGGTGAGC
Organism: Nocardia sp. NPDC004718; assembly: GCF_053601535.1. NCBI lineage: Bacteria > Bacillati > Actinomycetota > Actinomycetes > Mycobacteriales > Nocardiaceae > Nocardia > Nocardia sp. NPDC004718. Next base: position 25,333 of record NZ_JBSGCA010000039.1, on the reverse strand, counting down.
TGGAACTGGCGCAGCCGTGGGTCCAGCAGCGGCTGGAACGGGTGGGCCAGCGGGCCGCCGAGCAGTTCGATGGCCTCCGCGTCGACGAGCGCGCGCCAGACCGGCGCGGCGCCGTGCCGCCAGTACTGCTCGAACTCGGCCAGGGCGGCGGCGGCCAGGCGGTGTTCGTGCCTGCCCAGCGCGACGTTGCCCGCCATGGCGGCTTCGTCGGCGCGCAGCTGCCAGTTGCCCAGCCAGTGGTGCATGCCCGCCAGGCAGTGCGGGTCGTCCAGCTGGGCCGCGAGCACCGGTGTGATGCCGAGGCTGAGCAGATGCGAACGACCTTCGGCCGCAAGGGTTCGCAACACTTCGACGACGGGCAGGTAGGAGGCGGCCCAGGACTGGTAGAGCCATTCCTCGCCGACCGGCCAGCGACCGTGATGTGCCAGCCAGGGCAGGTGGGAGTGCAGGACCAAGGTGAACTGGCCCGGCACGGGACTTGCCGCGTGCCCGCCGGGCACGGTACCGCGATCGGTCAAGGCTTCACCGCGATGGCGATCAGATCCAGGCTCGCGTCGATGTCCGCGGCCAGCAACTCGAAATCGTCCACCGTGACGCTCGCGACGTCCGCGGTGAGTTCCGCGGGCCAGGGTTCCCCGGCCAGCGCGCGTTCGATCTGCGCGTCGATGAACGACCCGCCGTGCTTGGCGTCCAACGCTTTCAGACCGGGCCCGTGGTGCACGCCGATCATCTCCGACACCTCGAATCCGGCCTCGACCAGCAGTTCGGTCAGCTCGGCCGCGTCGAGTTCCCTCGTGTGGAACGGGTTGAGCGGAGTGTCACGACCGGGCGAGAAGGTGATCCGGTTGGGGGTGCTGATCAGCAGCTCACCGCCGGGACGAAGCACGCGCAGGCATTCGCGCAGGAACTGGGCCTGATCCCAAAGGTGCTCGATCACTTGGAAGTTCACCACGACGTCGACCGAGGCGTCCTCCAGCGGCAGCTCGGCGAGGTTGCCGTGGAGCATCTCCACGCGGGGGTAGCGCACGCGCACGTGCTCGACGGCGCCGGTGTCGTAATCCACGCCGATCACCTTGGTGGCAACGCCCGCGATCATGTCGGCGCCGTAGCCCTCGCCGGAACCCGCCTCCAGCACGGTCTTTCCGGCGCAGCGGTCCAGCAGGCGGGCGTAGGCGATCTCGTGCCTGCGGAACCAGTAGTTCTCCTCGGCGATGCCGGGAACGGTGCGCTCGCCGGTCAGCGGCAGTGGTTCGACGGCGCCGGTGCTCGTCTCGGATGCCACGGTGATGCCGGACGGGTCGTCCACTGCGGCAGGGATCACAGCCTCGCTCATCACTCCGACGTTACTGGCACCGCATCCGCGGGGCATACCCCACCCGGCCGCCCCGGAAGTGCGGCTTCGCTCGCCGGGGCAGGGGCCGCTGAAACGGCGCACTGTAGTGCGTGGTAACCACTTGTGAGAGAGAAGCCACTAAGTTACCCACGGGTAACTTAACGTAAGGTAATGTCACGGCCTGAGCCACCCACCCGGGCGTACGGCGCAGTTCGTGCGACCACCACATACGTGTAACCAGAACAGGAGGTCGACGAAGACCGATGCCGAACATCGTCGTACTCATCAAGCAGGTTCCCGACACCTGGTCCGAGCGCAAGCTCACCGATGGTGACTTCACGCTCGATCGCGAGGCCGCCGACGCCGTCCTCGACGAGATCAACGAGCGCGCCGTCGAAGAGGCGCTGCTGATCAAGGAGGCCCAGGGCGGTGAGGTCACCGTGCTGGCCGCCGGTCCGGACCGCGCCACCGAGGCCATCCGCAAGGCGCTGTCCATGGGCGCCGACAAGGCCATCCACATCAACGACCCGGCCATCCACGGCTCCGACGCCGTGCAGACGGCGTGGGTGCTGGCGAGTGCGCTCGGTCAGGTCGAGGGTGTCGAGCTGGTTATCGCGGGCAACGAGGCCACCGACGGCCGCGCGGGCGCGGTGCCCGCGATCATCGCCGAGTACCTCGGCCTGCCGCAGCTGACGCACCTGCGCAAGCTGGTCGTCGACGGCGACAAGGTCACCGGTGAGCGCGAGACCGACGAGGGCGTGTTCAAGCTGGAGGCCTCGCTGCCCGCCATCGTCAGCGTCACCGAGAAGATCAACGAGCCGCGTTTCCCGTCCTTCAAGGGCATCATGGCCGCGAAGAAGAAGGAAGTGCAGACCTTCACGCTGGCCGACTTGGGCGTCGACCCGTCGACCGTGGGCGTCGCGAACGCGGGTTCCGCCGTCACCGCCGCCACGCCGAAGCCTCCGCGCACCGCGGGCGAGAAGATCGCCGACGAAGGCGACGGCGGCACCAAGATCGCCCAGTACCTGATCGGCCAGAAGATCATCTGATCTCGGTAGCGCTGCAGACTTCCTAGGAGAGAACACATGGCTGAAGTACTCGTGCTCGTCGAGCACGCCGAGGGTGCGATCAAGAAGGTCAGCACCGAACTGCTCACCGCCGCTCGCGCCCTTGGCGAGCCCGCCGCCGTCGTGCTCGGCACGGCGGGCACGGGCGAGAAGCTGGCCGACGCGCTGGCCGCCGCGGGCGCCGAGAAGATCTACATCGCCGAGTCCGACGATGTGGAGAACTACTTGGTGACCCCGAAGGTCGACGTGCTGGCCGCGCTGACCGAGTCGGTCTCGCCCGCCGCCGTCATCGTCGCCGCCTCCGCCGAGGGCAAGGAGGTGTCGGGTCGCCTGGCCGCCCGCATCGGCTCCGGCCTGCTGGTGGACGTCATCGACGTGAAGTCCGACGGCACCGCCGTGCACTCCATCTTCGGTGGCGCGTTCACCGTCGACGCCAAGGTCACCGGCGATGTCCCGGTGATCTCGGTTCGCCCTGGCGCCGTCGAGGCCTCCGCGCAGGCCGGCGCAGGCGAGAAGGTGACCGTCGAGGTGCCCGCGCAGGAAGAGGGCGTCGTCAAGGTGACCTCGCGCGAGCCGGTCGTCGGCGGTGACCGCCCGGAACTCACCGAGGCGAGCATCGTGGTCTCCGGTGGCCGCGGCGTCGGTTCCGCCGACAACTTCTCGGTGGTCGAGGCCCTGGCCGACTCGCTCGGCGCGGCCGTGGGCGCTTCGCGCGCCGCCGTCGACTCGGGCTACTACCCGGGCCAGTTCCAGGTCGGCCAGACCGGTAAGACGGTCTCCCCTCAGCTGTACATCGCCCTCGGCATCTCGGGCGCGATCCAGCACCGCGCGGGCATGCAGACCTCGAAGACCATCGTCGCCGTCAACAAGGACGAAGAGGCGCCGATCTTCGAGATCGCGGACTACGGCATCGTGGGCGACCTGTTCAACGTCGCGCCGCAGCTGACCGAAGCGGTCAAGACGCACAAGGGCTGATCGGGCTCTCGCCGTCGAACGGCCCCGGACCTCGTGTCCGGGGCTGTTCGCGTTCCGGGGCGCATCTTCTCGGCCCGCGTGTTGTGGCCGATCGGAAAAGATCGGCGCGAAATTCGTGCGAACTCTCGAGGCCACTCGGGCGAGATTCGTGACCGATGCGAAAGAAATTATGGCGCAGGCGATTTCGCGTCGAAATCGCAGGTCACGGACGTACACTCGGCCGGTGAGCATCCCAACGGAACCGATCGGTAGCATCCCTCGACCTCACGATCTGTTGGCCGCCATGGCCGACGAATCCGGCGACGCCACCGCGCTCGCCGAACTCCAGCGCAGCGCGGTCGCCGAGACCGTGCGCAAGCTGGAAGAACTCGGCTCTCCCGTCGTCACCGACGGCGAGCAGTCCAAGCCGAGCTTCGCCACCTATCCGATTGCCGGGCTGGATAATCTGGCCCCGGACGGGGCGATCATCCCGTTCGCCGACGGACACCAGAGACAGCTGCCCCGGCTGGCCTCCGGTCCGTTCCGCTATGCCGCGCACGCGGCGGACTATCTGCGCGACGCGCAGCAGCACGCCACCGTTCCGGTGAAGCAGGCCGTTATCGCGCCATCGGCGCTGAGCCTGCTGTATCCGGCCGACGGGATCGAGGGTTACCCGCGCGAGCAGTTCCTCGCCGATCTCGCGGACGCGGCCGAGGCCGACATTCGCGGCTGCCTGGAGGCGGGTGCGCACCTGGTGCAGCTCGACTTCACCGAGGGGCGGCTGTCGCTGAAACTGGATCCCAGCGGCGGCGTGCTCGACCAGTTCATCGAGCTGAACAACACAGTGCTCGACCGGTTCTCGAACGAGGAGCGGGCCAGGATCGGCGTGCACACCTGCCCGGGCGGCGACCAGGACTCCACGCACAGCCTGGACGTGGACTACGTCGAATTGCTGCCGAAGCTGCTGCAACTGCGGGTGGGCGCGTTCTACCTCCAGTTCGCGAGCGAGCCGGATCCGGAGAAGGTGCTCGCAGTGGTCGCCGAACACCTGCCCGCCGAGGCGCGGGTGTTCATCGGTGTCACCGACCCGATCGACCCGCAGGTCGAGACACCCGAACAGGTCCGCGACCGGGTGCTGCTCGCCGCTCGTTTCCTGCCCGTCGATCGGTTGGGCACCTGCGACGACTGCGGCTTCGCACCGTTCGCCGACGACACCTCCACCTCGCGTGAGACCGCGTTCGCCAAGATCCGCGCGCGCATCGAGGGCACGGCGCTGGCGGCGACGGAACTGGGCGTCTGACCCTGGGGTGACTCGGGCGACCGGCCCCGGTTGGACCGGGGCCGGTTTCGTCCGGCGAGAAGTCGGATTGCGGTTGCCGGATGGTTCAGCGCAGATGCGCAGCAGGATCGTTGCGCCGTAGGGGAGCCCCTTGCCGATCTCGCTCTTTCGCCGGAAAGGATTCGATGGACGCAATGGAGCAGCCCCGCTCCGGTCGTGTGGTGGGCGGTGCGGGGCCAGTCGTTTCCCGTTAGTGGGTGCGAGTTCTCGTCAGGCGGGGCGGTCGAATTCGCCGACCTGCACGCCTGTGGTGAAGGCGTCCCACTCACCTGGCGCGAACACCAACGCTGGGCCGGTCGGGTTCTTGCTGTCCCGGACGCCGATCATGCCGCTGTGGAGCCATGCCACTTCGACGCATTGCGAACCACTCTCGCTGCGGCTGCTCTTGAACCATTTCGCCCCGGATAGGTCACTGTTCACCGCTCGTAACTCCTTGCCACCCGCCGAAGCAGGTCTCGCGATTCCACTTCGTGGCCGCGAGGGGCGTTGTCGTCCCCCGACGCCTGAATCAGCAACGATGCAATGCGGTGAGCAGGGTGTCGAGGATCGGTGAGCGCCGGGCGTCGGCTCGCAGGACCGCCGACACGGGGATGCGCAGCTTGGATTCGGCCAGCCGCAGCACCACCAGCCCCTCGGTCGTGCTCTCCGCGTAGAGCACCGTCCACGCCTCGGGCCGGTTGATCAGCTCCATCGTCGCGGTGTGGTCCGGCGGGATGGGCGGTCCGAAGGTGGGGCCGGTAGGCAGTTCGGCGAACGCGTTGCGAATTACGGTGTGTAGCAACACCTGTTCCTGCTCCGGGGGAAGTAGCAGGGGGTAGGAGGCCAGATCCGCCAGGGTCACCGTGTCCTTCGTGGCCAGCGGATGCGCGCTGGAGGTGGCGATCACCAGATCCTCCACCCACAGCTGCTCGACCACGAGGCCGGGCTGGTCGACTCGGCCGCGGATGAGGGCCAGATCACAGTCGCTGTCCGCCACCGCGGTGATGCGCTGACGGAACGGTTTGATGACGAACTCGATCTCCGCCTCCGGATGCGCGGCGCGCGCCCCCGCGATGGCCGACAGCGAGCGAGTGGCGAAGGACATGTTCGCGGCCAGCCGGATGCGCGGGCCGACCGTCCGCACGGCGGCGCGGATCGCCGACTCCAGGCTCAGCATTTGTTTCGCAAGGGGAAGTAGCCGTGCGGTGGCGTCGGTAGGCACGACCGAGCGGGTCGAGCGCTCGAACAGTTGCACACCGAGGTCGCGTTCGAGCCGGGAGATCTGGTGGCTGATCGCCGACTGCGAGATGAAGCAGCGCGCCGCGGCGCCGCTGAAGCTGAGTTCCTCGCACACCGCGACGAAGTAGGTGAGCTGCCGAAGTTCCACAGCGCCTCCTGATTAATTACGAATCGAGATAAGAGTCATCTTAATTATGCGCCCACACACCTGAAATATCCGCCCTCCGGATCGCGGTTCGTAATGAGAGAAGGAGGCTGTCATGCAGTACGTGGACGCGGGAATCGAAACCGCGGGTGTCGTCATTGTCGGATCGGGGTTCGGCGGGCTCGCCGCCGCCAAGCAACTGGCCAAGTCGGGGGTGGACTATGTGTTGATCTCCAGCACGCCCGAGCATCTGTTCCAACCGCTGTTGTACCAGGTAGCGACCGGTGTGCTCACATCGGAGGAGATCGCGCCGCCGATCGCGGGCATCCTGCGCCGCCATCGCGAGGCCGACGTTCGCCTCGGCACCGTGGTCGGCATCGATCCCGACCGCGCCATCGTGACCTATGAGCACGAGGGCGTTTCGCACCGCATCCGCTACGGCTCGCTGATCGCGGCCACCGGCGCGAGCCAGTCCTACTTCGGCCGCGACGATTTTGCGGAGAAGACCTATTCGCTCAAGACCATCGATGACGCGCGGCGGCTGCGCGCCCAGATCGCGCGCGTCTTCGCCGAAGCCGCGCAGGCCGACGAGCAGACCAGGCGCAAGCTGCTGAGCTTCGTCGTGGTCGGCGCGGGCGCGACCGGCGTCGAGGTGGCCGGTCAGCTGAAGGAGCTGGCGAAACGGTATTACCACCAGGAGGTTTCGGTCACGCTCGTGGAGGGCGCGGGCGAGGTGCTGCCGCCGTTCGGCGGCGGGCTGTCGGAGTACGCGAAGAAGTCGCTGACCGGCAGCGGCGTGGAGGTGCTGCTCGGCACCTTCGTCACCGACATCGAGCACGGCAAGGTCACCGTCAAGAGCGCCGACGGGGTCGAGCACGCCATCGCGGCCGAGACCGTGGTGTGGTCGGCGGGCGTGCAGGCGGGCGGGTTCGCGAAGATCCTGGCCGAGGCCACGGGCGTGGCGACCGACCGGGCCGGCCGACTGCTGATCAACCCCGATCTCACCGTCGGCGGCTACGCCGACATCTACGCCATCGGCGACATGACCTCGCTCAACGGCTACCCCGGGCAATCGCCGGTGGCCATGCAGGAGGGCAGGCACGCCGCCGACATCATCCGCCGCAAGAAGCAGCCCGGCACGCCCTTCACCTACTGGGACAAGGGCAGCATGGCGGTGATCAGCCGGTTCAGCGCCGTGACGAAGCTGAACGACCGCATCACCTTCCGCGGTGTGATCGCCTGGTTCATGTGGCTCGCGGTGCACCTGTTCTACCTGGTCGGTTTCCGCAACCGCTTCGCCGCGGTCGCGTCCTGGCTGGTCGCGTTCATCTTCACCGGGCGCCCCGGTTTCGCCGAGGAGGACGCGACCGCGCCGAAGGTACTCGCCGCGGAGAGCCGAGCCGCTTAAATGGCTTCTCGCACCTGAGAATCGCGTCGCGCACGATCGAAAGGCGGCGCGATTCACGGTGCGCGCGGCATTCACGCTGCACAGGATCGAACCGCGATTCGCGTGGTAAACCGCATGTCGGAAGCGGTTTCGGTGCGGGAGGGCGAACGCGGTGGAACCGTTCGGTGAACGCTCGGTGTGACAGCCGTCTCGTTCACCCAACCGGCATCGTGGCGACACTTCGAGGTTGCTGGGGCGCATTGTCGGGCTGGCTTCATCGTGGATATGACTATTTCGTCCGTGCTGACAGCCCCGGCTCGACCAACGGACTCCGGGGAGGGACGGTCGCGTTACTCGCTGGTGGTCTCCTCCGACCTCGATCACCGCGTCGCCGCGCAGCGCCTGCGCTACAACGTATTCGCCAACGAGCCGGGTTTCCGGATCCCGAATGACGGCAGCGGTTTGGACGCCGACCATTTCGACGAGCACTGCGACCACATGCTGGTGCGGGACGACGCCAGCGGGGAATTCGTCGGCTGCTACCGGATGCTGCCGCCGGACAAGGTCGCCGCGGCGGGCGGGTACTACACGGCGACGGAATTCGATCTCGCTCAACTGGATCCGGAACGGATGCGGATCGTCGAGATGGGCCGCGCGTGCGTGGTCCCCGACCACCGCAACGGCTCGGTGCTCACCCTCATGTGGGCTGGGATCCTGCACTACATCCAGCTCACCGGCTACGAGTGGGTGATGGGCTGCGTGTCGGTGCCGATGCAGGACACCCCGGCCGACCCGCCCGGAGTGAACGTGCGCGGCGTGCGCGACATGCTGCTCGGGCGGCACGCCTCCGACCCGGAGCGCCGGGTGCACCCTTACAACCCGGTGATCGTCGACGGCAAGACCCTCGACGAACTGACCCCGCCGTCGCGTCCGAAGCTGCCCCCGCTGGTGCGCGGCTACCTGCGGCTGGGCGCGGAGATCTGCGGCGAGCCCGCCCACGATCCCGCCTTCGCGGTCGCCGACTTCGTCGTGCTGCTCGGGCTGAACACCATCAACACCCGCTACCTCGATCGCCTACGAGACGCCGCCGCGTCGTTCGACGGAGGACGGTGAGGACAGTGGTCTTCGACGCGCCACCCGCCACGTCCGCCGCGCACGCATGGATGCCGTCGAGTCCCTGCGGTTCCGGCTGCATCGATTCGATCGACCGGGTCGGCCCGGCGCGGGTGGCCGCCCGGCTGGCCGGAGTCGCGGGCCTGCTGCTCAGCTACCCGATCGCGCACGCGGTGACCCCGCGCGGCAAGCGTGCGCCTTTGCAGCGCGGCTACGCGCGCCTGCTGCTCGCTTCCATCGGCCTGCGGTTGCGCGTCGTCGACAACCGGGTGACCCCGGACGAGCGTGGTGTCGTCGATGAGGGCGACACCACGCTCGCACCCGCCGGTTTCGGCGCCGCAGGCCGGGGTGTGCTGATCGTCACCGGGCACATCAGCTGGACCGACATCGTCGCCTTGGCCTCGGTGCAGCCGCTCGGCTTCGTGGCCCGCGCCGACATGCTGGACTGGCCGATGATCGGCAAACTCGCCGAGTTGATGCGGGTGATCCCGATCGAACGCGAGAGCCTGCGGCAGTTGCCGGGCGTAGTGGCCGCGGTCGGAGCGCGGTTGGCGGCCGGTGAGCGGATCGGCGTCTTCCCCGAGGGCACCACGTGGTGTGGCCGCGCCTACGGCAGCATGCGTCCCGCGTTGCTCCAGGCCGCGGTGGACACCGGCACCCCCGTGCAGCCGGTGCGGTTGCGGTACCTGGACCGGCACGGCGTGCCGTGCACGGTGCCCGCTTTCGTCGGCGTCGACACCTTCGGCTCCTCCGCCGGGCGGGTGCTGCGTTCGCGTGGAATGGTCGCCGAAGTGGTGCTGGAACCGGTGCTGGAACCCGGCCCCGACCGGCGCGAACTGGCCCGCCGCTGCGAGGCGGCCGTTCGCGGCACCGCGTCGCCGCGCCACGAAACCACGGAATGGATCGAGGCGGGGCACACCCGGGTACAGGACCCGTCGGTCGCGACCGAAGCACCGGAAGTGCGCCGACCTCGCCGCCGCCCGATTCTGCGCGGCCGCCGCACCGCAGCGGTCGCCCGGTAAGCGACTCGACCGGTTTCACGAGTGGCACACCACTGAGAGGTCTACTCGCGGTTTGCCACAGCCATGTGCCACTCGCGGACGTGTCTGTTGGGGGGTCGCGCGTTCACATGAGCACCGGCGTGGAGGGTGCCCGCACATGAGTCCGGGGCGAGCCGATGTCGACCCGCCCCGGAAGCTGGGGAAGAACTCAGAAGCCGCTTCCCGTCGGCGGCCGCCACCTGTTGTCCCAGCCGTGATCCCAGCCGCGATCCCAGTCGTCGTGGCGGTCGCGGCCGCGGAACCAGTCGTCGTTGCGGCCGCGATCCCAGTCGTTGTGCCTGCCGCGATTCCAGTCGTCGTGACCGTGGCGGCCGTGGGTCGCGTCGAGCTGGTCGGCGGGTTCGAGCACGATCGGGTCGGCGAGCGCGGGCACCGCGGCGGCGGCGACCGGCATCAGGGCGAGTACGGACGCGGCGGCGGCGCGTGCCAGCACACGTCGGGTACGTCCATGGGTGCGTGGGTCCATCGGAACTTCCTCACTATCGATTCGTCCGGGAGGCGACCGCTCGGCCGTCCCGGCCCGGATCCGCTCTCCAAAACGGATCGACGATCAACACGCTGAACAACGTACCGCTATTCAGCGGTACGATCAATAGGTGAAAACCCTGAGATCCGGCCGGTCACAGGGTGTTCGAACCTGAACAGCGCCGGGGAACGGACTCCGCGCGGGCGCGCGAGCAGGGGGGAATAAGCGGCTGAGGGTGACAGCTATCCTTAACTGGTCATGAAGTCGGCTTTTTCGGGTCCGGTCAACGGTGCTGCGCCCCAGACGGTCTACCTCGATCACGCGGCCACCACACCGATGCTGCCCGCGGCCATCGAGGCGATGACGGCTGCCTTGCGCAGCACGGGCAACGCGTCCTCGTTGCACGGCTCCGGGCGCGCCGCCCGTCGGCTGCTGGAGGAGGCGCGCGAGTCGATCGCGGCCGACCTGGGCGCCCGGCCCTCGGAGGTCATCTTCACCTCCGGCGGCACCGAGAGCGACAACCTGGCGGTGAAGGGCATCTTCTGGGCGCGCCGCGACGCCGATCCGCGCCGGAACCGGATCATCACCAGCTCGGTCGAGCACCACGCGGTGATCGACGCGGTGGAGTGGCTGGAGCGGCACGAGGGCGCGGAAGTCACCTGGCTGCCGGTCGACGCCGAGGGCGTGGTCGCGGCCGCAGCGCTGCGCGCCGCGCTCGCCGCCCATCCCGACGAGGTCGCGCTGGTCACCGTCATGTGGGCGAACAACGAGGTCGGCACGATCCAGCCGATCGTCGAACTCGCTTCCGTCGCAGCCGAATTCGGCGTGCCGATGCACAGCGACGCGGTGCAGGCGGCGGCGCAGCTGCCCATCGACTTCGCCGCGAGCGGCCTGTCCGCGGCCAGCTTCGCCGGGCACAAGGTCGGCGGCCCGCACGGTATCGGGGTGCTACTGCTCGGCAGGCAGGTGCCGTGCGTGCCGCTGCTGCACGGCGGCGGGCACGAGCGCGACCTGCGGTCGGGCACCTCGGACACGGCGGCCGCGATCGGCCTGGCCGCCGCGCTGCGCCAGACTTCGATCGAACTACACGCCCGGACCGCCGAGCTGGTCGCGTTGCGGGACGCGTTGATCGACGGGATCCGCTCGACGGCGCCCGACGCGGTGCTCAACGGACCGGCCGGCGAACGGAGGCTACCCGGCAACGTGCACATCACATTTCCCGGCTGCGAAGGGGATTCGCTGCTGATGCTGCTGGACGCCGCGGGGATCGAATGCTCGACCGGTTCGGCGTGCACCGCGGGCGTCGCCACGCCCAGTCACGTGCTGATCGCGATGGGTGTCGAGCCCTGGCAGGCGCGCGGATCGCTGCGCTTCTCGCTGGGACACACCTCGACGCGTGCCGATGTCGACGCAGTACTGAAAGTCTTGCCGCAAGTGGTGGAGCGGGCCAAGGCCGCGGGCCTGGCCGGTGCGAAAGGAGGTGTTTGATGCGGGTACTCGCCGCGATGAGCGGTGGTGTGGATTCGGCCGTGGCGGCGGCGCGTGCCGTCGACGCCGGTCACGAGGTGGTCGGCGTGCATCTGGCGCTGTCGGCGACACCGGGCACGCTGCGCACCGGATCGCGCGGTTGCTGCTCGAAGGAGGACGCCGGTGACGCCCGGCGCGCCGCCGACGTGCTCGGCATCCCGTTCTACGTCTGGGATTTCGCCGACCGCTTCAAGGAAGACGTCATCGACGACTTCGTCGCGGCCTACGCGGCGGGCGAGACGCCGAACCCGTGCCTGCGCTGCAACGAGAAGATCAAGTTCTCCGCCCTGGCCGACCGCGCGGTGGCGCTCGGCTTCGACGCCGTGGTCACCGGACACTACGCGCGGCTCGAGGACGGTGTGCTGCGCCGCGCCGTCGACGCCGACAAGGACCAGTCCTATGTGCTGGCGGTGCTGACCGCGCAGCAGCTCTCGCGCGCGATGTTCCCGGTGGGCGACACCCCCAAGCCGCAGATCCGCGCCGAGGCCGCCGAGCGCGGGCTCGCCGTCGCGAACAAGCCCGACAGCCACGACATCTGCTTCATCCCCTCCGGCGACACGCGCGCCTTCCTCGGCGCGAAGATCGGCATCCGGCCCGGCGCGGTCGTCGACGCCGACGGCCGGGAGCTCGCGCGGCACGAGGGTGTGCACGGATTCACCATCGGCCAGCGCAAGGGTCTGGGGTTGCCGGGTCCCGCCGCCGACGGCAAGCCGCGGTACGTCACCGGCATCGATCCCGAGTCCGGCACGGTCCGCGTGGGGTCCGCCGAGGACTTGCAGGTCTGGACGGTCGAGGCGGAGCACGCGATCTGGACGTCCGGCTCCGCGCCCGTGGGCCCGATCGAGTGCGTGGCGCAGGTGCGCGCGCACGGCGGCACCGCGCCCGCGGTGGCCGAGGCGGTGGGCGACGGACTGCTCGTGCGGCTGCGCGAGCCGCTGACCGGCGTCGCGCGCGGCCAAGCCGTGGTCGTCTACCGTCCGGATCCCGAGGGTGACGAGGTGATCGGCAGCGGGACCATCTCCGGCACCGCGCAAGAGCCTGTCACGAGTGAAATGGGGGCCGAGGCGGCGCGGTGATCCCGCACCATCCTCCGGTGTCGTCCGGTGCGGAAAACTGGGCTGTGACCGTCGAGGACGACGGGTCCCGTAAATGGCGGAATCGATCGGATGGAGTGCGGCAACGGTGTACGAGACCGGCACGGATGACGTGACGCGAGACGGCGGGACGGACGTGACCGCCGAGCCGGTGCGCTTGCGAGGCGGCGTCGCCACCGGCGTCGGCTCTTGGCCGGGCACCGACCCGCGCGAGGCCGCCGCGACCATCGTCGGCGAACTCGGTGAGTTACCGCACCTGGTGGAGCTGCCCGGTCGGGGCGCGGGCGCGGACCTGGTCGGCCGCGCCTCCGCGTTGCTGGTCGATCTGCGTTTCGACACCACCTCCAGGGGCTATCGACTGGCGCCGCGCCCGGGTTCGGTCTCGCGGCGCGCCCATGACCTGCTGCGGACCGATCTGGACGCGCTCGAGGAAGCGTGGGAGAACGCAGGCCTGTCCGGTCGCGGCCGGACGGTGAAGGTGCAGTCGGCGGGCCCGCTGACGTTGGCCGCGCAGGTCGAGTTGCCCGGCGGTCATCGGGTGCTCACCGATCCCGGCGCGGTGCGCGACCTCTCGGAGTCCCTGGCCGAGGGGCTGGCGCAGCACGTGGCGGAGGTGCGCAAGCGGCTCGGCGCGCAGGTCGTCGTGCAGCTGGACGAACCGTCGCTGACGGCCGTGCTGGACGGCTCGCTGCGCGGGGTGAGCGTGCTGAACACCGTGCGCGCGTTGCCCGAACCGGAAGCGCTGGCCGTGCTGGACGCGGTGATCACCGCCCAGTCCGCGCCGGTGCTGGTGCACAGCTGCGCCGAGCCGCCCGCGCTCGGTGCGCTGCGCCGCAGCGCCGCCGCGGGGATCGGGTTCGATTTGAGCATCATCGGCACCGGGCAACTCGACGAGGTCGGGGAGGCCCTGGAAGCGGGCAAGCAGCTGGTGCTCGGTGTCGTCCCCACCGAGGCGCCTGCCGCGACGGTCACCTGGCGGACCTTCGCGGAACCGGGCGTGCGGCTGATCGATCGGCTCGGCTTCGGCCGCCGCACGCTGGCGGAGCGGGTCGCGGTCAGCCCGGCATGCGGACTGGCGGGCGGGTCGCTGGAGTGGAGCAGACGAGCGCTGCGCTTGACCGCGGACGTCGCGCGCGCGTATGCCGAAGAGCCGGAGGAGCTTTCGTTCTCCTGACGTCGCCGTGCGAGAACGCGAATCCCCGCTCGGACCCGCGGTGCAGGTCCGTTCGCACGATGACACCCCGTGAGTTCGGTCTGCCGTGGTGTGGGTTTCGCGACGGCGAGCCGGGGCAGGCCGCCGCACCGCCGGAGCGCCGGTGCTCGCGCCGAAGAACGGACCGGCCGGAATTCGTGTCCGCCAGGGCGGCGACGTGCGCGAACACGGCGGCTCACTGTCGGTGGCCTCCGCTAATGTGCGATGGGTGAGTGACAGCGAGAGCGCGGCGGCCCCGGCGACGCCAGAGCAGCGGGTGGACTGGCAGCAACTCGCGGACGAGGTGCGTGAGCATCAGTTCCGCTACTACGTCCGGGACGCGCCGATCATCTCCGACGGCGAGTTCGACGCGCTGTTGCGGCGGTTGCAGGCCATGGAGGACGAGCATCCGGACCTGCGCACGCCGGACTCGCCGACCCAGCTGGTCGGCGGTGGGTTCGCGACCGATTTCACCGCCGTCGACCATCTCGAGCGGATGCTGTCGCTGGACAACGTGTTCGACGTCGACGAGCTACGCGCCTGGGCCGCCCGGGTGGAGGGGGAGACCGGGCCGGACCTGCACTATCTGTGCGAGGTCAAGATCGACGGCGTCGCGCTGAACCTGGTCTACGAGAACGGCAGGCTGGTCCGTGGCGCCACTCGAGGCGACGGACGCACGGGTGAAGACGTGACGCTCAACGCGCGCACCATCGATGACATCCCCGGCGAGCTGAACCCCAGCGACGAGTTCCCGATCCCGCGACTACTGGAGGTCCGCGGCGAGGTGTACTTCCGGCTGGAGGATTTCGAGACGCTCAACGCCGCCATCGTGGCCGAGGGCAAGCCGCCCTACGCCAACCCGCGCAACACCGCGGCCGGTTCGCTGCGGCAGAAGGATCCGTCGGTCACCGCGCGGCGCAGACTGCGCATGATCTGTCACGGCTTCGGCCGGATCGAGGGCTACACGCCGACCTCGCAATACGAGGCGTACCGCGCGCTCGCCGCGTGGGGCCTGCCGGTGTCCGAGCACACCAGACGGGTGCAGGGCATCGACGCGGTGATCGAGCGAGTCGCGTATTGGGGCGAGCACCGGCACGACATCGAGCACGAGATCGACGGCCAGGTGATCAAGGTCGACGAGACCGCGCTGCAACGCCGCCTCGGCTCCACCTCGCGCGCTCCGCGCTGGGCGATCGCCTACAAGTACCCGCCCGAGGAGGCGACGACCAAGCTGCTGAACATCCAGGTGAACGTCGGCCGCACCGGGCGGGTGACGCCGTTCGCGGTGATGGAGCCGGTGTCGGTCGCGGGGTCGACGGTCGCGATGGCCACCTTGCACAACTCGGCCGAGGTCAAGCGCAAAGGCGTGCTGATCGGCGACACGGTCACCATCCGCAAGGCGGGTGACGTGATCCCCGAGGTGCTGGGGCCGGTGGTGGACGCGCGTCCCGAGGACGCGCGCGAATTCGTCATGCCGACGCACTGTCCCGAATGCGGCACCGAACTGCGCCCGGAGAAAGAGGGCGACGCCGATATCCGCTGCCCGAACCAGCAGTTCTGCCCGGCCCAGTTGCGCGAGCGCGTGTACCACGTAGCAGGCCGCGGCGCTTTCGACATCGAGGCCCTCGGTTACGAGGGCGCGATCGATCTGCTGAAGTCCGGCGCCATCACCGACGAGGGCGACTTGTTCGACTTGGACGAGGCGACGCTGCTCACCACGTCGCTCTACGCCAACAAGAACGGCAGCCTCTCCGCCAACGGCAAGCGGCTGCTGGAGAACTTGGCCGCGGTCAAGAACCGGCCGCTGTGGCGGGTGCTGGTCGGCCTGTCCATCCGGCACGTCGGCCCCACCGCGGCGCGAGCGCTGGCCGCCGAATTCGGCAGCTTGGACCGCATCGAGGCGGCGTCGGTCGAGGAATTGGCCGCCGCCGACGGCGTGGGCCCTACCATCGCGGCCGCGGTGGCGGAGTGGTTCACCGTCGACTGGCACCGCGCCGTGGTGGCGAAGTGGCGGGCCGCGGGTGTGCGGATGGAGGACGAGCGCGACGAATCCATCGAGCGCAACCTGGAGGGTCTGTCCATCGTGGTGACCGGTTCGCTGCAAGGCTTCACCCGCGACGGCGCCAAGGAGGCGATCCTGGTGCGCGGCGGCAAGGCGGCCAGTTCGGTTTCGAAGAAGACCGCGTTCGTGGTGATCGGCGACGCGCCGGGGTCCAAGGCCGCCAAGGCGGAGGAACTCGGTGTGCCGATTCTCGACGAGGAGGGGTTCCAGCGGCTGCTGGCCGGCGGTACCGAGGCGGTCACGCCGGAGACGGCCGCGGAGGACGCCGAAGCCGAGGAGTGATCGGCGCTTGACCTAAAGATACGTTGAGGTATGAGGATCGACCGGTAGGCGACTACCAGGAGGTCATCATGTCTCGTCCTACCGCACTGATCACCGGCGCATCGGCCGGGTTCGGCGCTGCGCTCGCGCGGGCGCTGATCGAACAAGGGTGGCGGGTGCTGGGGACCGGGCGTCGTGCCGACCGGTTGACGCGGGTGGCCGCCGAACTCGGGCCGTCGTTCCAGGCAGTCCCGGGCGACGTCACGGATCCGGCGGATCGCGCCCGGTTGGCGGACGCCGCGCGCGGTGCGGGGGAACTCGCCCTGGTGGTGAACAACGCCAGCCGTCTCGGGCCGAGTCCGTTGCTGGGCCTCGCGGACTATCCACTCGACGAGTTCGAGCGTGTCTTGCGCACGAATGTCGTCGCGCCACTGGCGATTCTGCGGCTCGTGCTGCCGCTGCTGCGGCCGGACGGCGCCATGGTGAACATCAGCTCCGACGCCGCGGTGGAGCCGTATCCCACGTGGGGTGGATACGGTTCGTCGAAGGCAGCGCTCGATCAGCTCACGGCCATCCTCGGTGCGGAGCATCCGGCCCTGTCCATCTACGCGTTCGATCCCGGCGACATGCGTACCGAGATGCATCAGGCCGCGTTTCCCGGCGTCGACATCTCCGACCGGCCCGAGCCCGCGACAGTGGTGCCCGCGCTGCTGCGGTTGCTCGCCGAGAAGCCGAAGAGCGGGCGTTATGCCGCCGCGGATTTCGTGGCCGGGCGGGCGTCATGACGGTGCGGACCGAACTGCCGTTCTTCGATCTGTCCCCGGATCGCAACGCCACCCTCCCGCCCGAGGCGAGAGGGATGGCGCGCGACGAGGTCCGTTTGCTCGTCGTCGACGACGGTCTGACGCACGCCCGATTCCGGGAGCTGCCCGACCGCCTGCGCCCGGGCGACCTTCTGGTGGTGAACAACTCGGCGACCATCTCGTCGGCGGTCGACGCCACGGTGGATGGGGAGCCGGTCGTGCTGCATTTCTCCACCTGGCTGGACGACGGCAGCTGGGTGGTCGAGGTCCGGACCACCGAGCGCACTCCCTATCCGGCCGAGCGGCTCTCGGCCGGGACCGTGTTGCGATTGCCGGGTGCGACGGCCACGCTGCGAGCGCCCTGGCTTCCCGGCGGACGTCGTCTCTGGAGTGCGGACGTCACCGGCGACGTGTTCGGGTTGCTCGCCGCACACGGCCGCCCCATCACGTATGCCTATGTGCCGCAGCGGTGGTCGGCGGCCTATTACACGACGGTCTTCGGCAGGGTGCCGGGCAGCGCGGAAATGCCGAGTGCGGCACGGCCGTTCACCGAGCGTGTGGTGTTGGATCTGATCACCGCAGGGGTTGCTCTCGCGCCGATCACCCTGCATACCGGCGTCTCCTCGCCCGAGGCCGGTGAACCGCCGAGCCCGGAACGGTTCGCCGTTGCCGCCTCGACGGCGCGGCTGGTGAACGACACGAAAGCCGCCGGTGGGCGGGTCGTCGCGGTGGGCACGACGGTGACGCGGGCGCTGGAGACCGCCGCCGACCCGTTGGGACTGGTCCACGCGTCGCGCGGGTGGACCGACCTGGTGCTCGGCGCACGGCGACCGGCGCGCGTGGTGGACGGTCTGATCACCGGTTGGCACGCGCCCGGCGCGTCACACCTGGATCTCCTGGCAGCAGTGGCGGGGGAGGAAACCGTCGCCGCCGCGTATGCCGCCGCCGTGGACACCGGCTACCTGTGGCACGAGTTCGGCGACAGCGCTCTGCTGTTCGGGCGTGACCCGCTCAGTGGACCGTGACCGTGGCGCCCAGCTGGCCCGCGATGTCGAAACGCCCGCAGCGGCCGTCGCTCAGGTCGAGTTTCTGGGTGATGATCTTGCCGCGGCGATTCTTGAACGTCGCCTCGGCGGACACGTCGGCGGCGGCCGTCGAGCACACCTTCGACACCACGCCGGGCGGGTCGTAGCTGACCGTCCCGCCACCCTGGCAGGTGTTCGTGCTGTTGGCCAGGAACACGCGTGCGGTGCCCTCCGGACACGGCGCGTCCGCCACCGCCTCCGGCGCCACGGTCAGCGAGCCCAGCGCGAGCGCGGCCACGACGGAGCCTCCGACCACTACGCGACGAACCGTCGATCCCATCGTTACCCTCATCCCATCGAACAACTTCGGCAGTACGCCGCGGCAAGACCACAGCGTGCAGGCATGCTAACCCGCTATCACACCTGCTGTCCTGATGACGGTCGTCCAGCTACTGGGAGAACAGCAGATCATCCACGGCGATGGTGGTGTCCGCGTAATGGACGGGAATGTGGTCGCCGGGCCGGTACCTGGTCCGAGTGCGATAACCCTCCGACGTCGGTTCGGTGTGTTCGTAGATCACATCTTTGGTGACGACCCAATAGGTCGGATATCCGGCGCGGCTGTACAGATCCGCCTTGCGGTTGAGATCCTGCACCACCGTTTCGTCCGAAACCTCCACCACAAGAAGGACATCGGAAGCCGCCCACACCGAGAGCTTGTTGCCGATCAGGTCGACGGGCTCGGCGCCTGAGCGAAGTGCCCAGCAGTCGGGATCGGGCAACGACTGACCGGTAGGTAGTGTCGCGTTGGTCACTTCCACACCTGCCCGTGGCAGCCGACCGACGATCCGGCCGACTGTGAACCCGTGCCAGTCCCCGATAACCACCGGCCATACCTCCCCCTCGACGAGTTCGACACGATGGTCGAACGCGCCCGCCTCCCACGCGCGCAGGAACTCGCTGCGCGTCCAGCGGTAGGCGATCGAAGCCTCGGTCATGCGCTCAGGGTACCGTGCCGCCGACCGTCGATCCATCGGTAACAGACCTGTTCGACCAGGTAGCAGTCGTGATCAGGCACCGCAGGCGGAAAAGTCGTCGCCGCGCCGAATCGATGTGTGAGCCTGATGCGTGAGTATCCGATCTGGACACGACAGGCGCGGATCGCGGACGCCACCGGGTTGATGTCGCACAGCCGTGGCCCAGACGGAAGTATGGCGGCATGCTGCGCAGTTTTCAGGTGACCAATCACAGATCGCTGGCCGACGAGCAGGAGTTGCGGCTCACCAGAGGAAGCGGGCCGGTGGCGGTGCCGGTGACCGCCGTGCACGGCGGCGCCGCTGCGGGCAAGACGAACCTGATCGACGCGCTCGGGCAGATGCGCGACGCGGTGTTGCACTCGGTGACCGGGTGGGACCCGTACGCGGGCCCGGTGCGGGCGCCGCATCTCGGATTCCCGGACCGGCCTTCGGAGTTCGTGGCGGCGTTCGTCGCCGAGGGCGTGCCGTATACCTACGGGTTCCGGCTGGACAACGCCGACGTGACGGCGGAATGGCTGCACACCCATCCGCGCTCGCGCAAGCGAATCGTGTTCGAGCGCAACGGGGAACAGATCAAGATCGGCCCGATGTTCGAGGCCGCGCGCTACGGGATCACCGCGCTGGCTCCGCTGGTTCGTCCGAACGCGTTGCTGCTCAGCCTCGCCGGTCAGATGTATTCCGACGCGCTCGTGCCCGCTTACCGCTGGTTCGATTCCATGCTGGAAGTGCAGCGCGGTCCCGCTGAACCCGACGCCATCGCCCATCGGCTGGGCAGCCACATCTCCCGATCCCCGGACAACGCGGCGCGGCTGTTGATGCTGCTGCGCACGGCCGAGCTGGGCATCAGCGATCTGCTCGTCGCCGAACACGACCCGTTGTACGCCGACTACCTGCGTGATCTGGACGCCGACATCGCCGGTCTCGGCAAGCAGATCGATCTGTGCGCCTCCTCGCCCGGCCACGCCGATCAGTTGCTGCGTGACAACGGCCTGACCCCGGTGCTGCTCGAACGTGAGCTGACCAATCTGAAGGCCGCGCGCGATGCCTTGTACACGCGCATGGTGGCCCGGCGCGGCGTCGGCCTGAGCCTGGTGCACGACGGCATCGACGCCCCGTTCGGGATCGGCGACGAATCCTTCGCCACGCTGTCGTTGCTGCGGGTCCTGCCCGCCATGCTCGACGCGCTGGACGAGGGCCGGGTACTCGCCGTCGACGACATCGGCGCGTGCCTGCCCGCGGAGGAGACCGATCGGTTGATCCAGCTGTTCCAGAACCCGGAGACGAATGCCCGCGGGGCGCAGTTGATCTTCACCACGAACAATCGGACGCTGATCGATCGGGGCAACGGACGATCGCAACGCACCCGCACATCGGTCTGGCAGGTACGGCGCACGGCTCAGGGCGCCAGCGAGCTCACGCCGGTCTGACGCGACTTAGCATGGGGGCATGTTGGAGTTCGTCGCGCTGGTAACCCTGACCGCGGTGTTGGTGTCGCTGATCGTGTTCACCATCCGCGGCAAGCGGGGCTACCGCCCGGCGAACCCGGAGGAGGGGACGCTGTACGTCACCGGTGTGAGCCCGCGCCCCGACGCGACGGGCGAACAGTACGTGACCATCACCGGGAATCTGAGCGGTCCTTCCGTCTCCGGCAAGGTCGTGTACGGCCGTTTCGCCTGGGACACGAGTTCCTGGCCGTCGATCGGCGACCTGCTCACCGTCGTCTATCCGGCGGGCAAGCCCGACCGCTGGCAGATCTCTCGTCCCGGCTGAGCGGTCGCCGTGCCATAGCCCACACTATGGTCGATGGCATCATGCCGGGTATGGATGAGCGGGACGCGGGTGTCGTCGTCCGGGCGGCGCGGCCCGAGGAGTACGCGACGATCGGCGAGTTGACGGTGGAGGTCTACGTCGGCGAAGGCTACGTGGCAACGGGCAGCTGGTACGCGGGCGAGCTGGCCGACACCGCCCGCCGCGCCGCCTCGGCCCGGGTCCTGGTCGCCACGCACGCGGGCCGGATCGTCGGCTCGCTGACGGTCGCACCCGCGGGCAATCCGTACGCGGAGATCGCGCTGCCGGGTGAACTCGAGTTCCGCATGCTCGCCGTCGCGAAGGCCGCGCGCGGACTCGGCGCGGGGACGGCACTGGTGCGCGCCGTGCTCGAACTCGCCCGCGCGGAAGGTTGCGCGGCGGTCGCCCTCACCACCATGGCCGCCATGGTCGACGCCCGGCGGATATACGATCGCTTCGGCTTCCTCCCCGTACCGAGCCGGGACTGGCGTACTCCCGCCGGGGAGCTGCTGCATGTGCTCCGGCTACCGCTCGGCCCTTCTGGCGATTCCGCCTAGGTATTCGTCCGCGGCGCGGAATCCGCTGCGCCGCTTGCGAATCAGCCGAGGACGGTGGCGACGATCCCGGCGAGGTAGCCGAGCCGGGCCACCTCGGAGGGCCGGAAGTCGGGGCCGCCCGGCCTGCCGAGCAGCAGCACCTTGCCGGTGTTGCCGAGCGGAGCGGCGGCGAGTTTGGTGTCCATGTCCCGCCAGATCTCCGGCACCCAGTCGGCTTCGGGGTCGAGCACCGTCGGCTTCTCCAGCGGCATCCACGGCGCCGAACCCGCTTGTGTCTGTGGCGCACTCGGGCTGCCCACCACCCGGTAGGCGCCCTGCGGCCCGATATCGATGATCGTGCTCCAGCCGACCCGCAGCACCCGTGGCACACCGTCCACCAGCACCTGCATCCGGTCGTCGCGAGCACCGGCCACCTGATCGATGAGCTCGAGCTCGCGGTGGGTGTCGAGCACGCCGGAGTACGGGCGGATCGAGTCCACGTGCACGTCGCCGATGGATTCGGCGGCGGTGATGAGGGTGTCGGGGAGTGCGCCGGAGGGCACCTCGACGACCAGATCGTCGACGGCGTAGCCCGCGCCGCGCTCGACCACGTCCAGCGAGAGGATGTCGGCACCGACGGAGCCGAGTGCGAGGGCGAGCGCACCGAGGCTTCCCGGTCGATCCGGAAGTTGCACGCGGAGCAGATACGACACGTGCGTTTCCTTTCTTAGGGCGGCCGAGGCTCTGAACGGATACCCGGGTGACGCAATACTTACACCCCTTACGGCCGGTTATCGAGTCGAAGACCGGCGAGTGATGCGCGCCACTCGATGAATTCGCGCGAAACCGGCGTGTCGGGCTAGTCCGAGCGGACGTGTCGCGCGCCGGAGGGGGTTGCCGGTGGCCTGCTGGGCGATGGTTCCTCCGCCGCGCCGACGAAGCCCGGGTGCCGGGTGGTGAGCCGGTCCCCGGTGGCTAGGCTGTGTGGGTTGAGCACTGTTGATAACGAAGCCGAAAGGGGTCCCGCGGTGCCCGCCATCTCCCGCGACGAGGTCGCACACCTCGCCCGGCTGTCCCGGCTCGCGCTGTCCGACGCGGAACTGGATCAGTTCGCCGGACAGCTGGATTCGATCCTGAGCCATGTGCGGACCATTTCCGAGGTAGCCGCCGCCGACGTCCCGGCTACGGCGTCGCCGAACCCGGCGACCAATGTGACCCGTCCCGACGAGGTGGTGCCGGGCCTGACCCCGCGGGAGGCGCTGTCGGGCGCGCCCGCGGTGGACGAGCAGCGGTTCATGGTGCCGCAGATTCTGGGGGAGGGCGAATGAACGCGGCATCGCATCGCGATTCCATGGAGGGCGGTGGCGGGTCGACGGGTGGGCGTGATCTGACGACGCTGTCGGCGGCCGAGCTGGCCGGCAAGATCCACGGCCGCGAGCTGTCCTCGGTCGAGGTCACCCAGGCGCACCTGGACCGGATCGCCGCGGTCGACGGCGAGTACCACGCCTTCCTGCACGTCGCGGGAGAGCAGGCGCTCGAGGCCGCGGCCGCGGTGGACGCCGCGATCGCCTCCGGCGCCGAGCCCGCTTCGCCGCTGGCCGGAGTTCCGTTGGCGCTCAAGGACGTGTTCACCACCACGGACATGCCCACCACCTGTGCGTCGAAGATCCTCGAGGGTTGGGTGTCGCCGTACGACGCGACGCTCACCACGCGGCTGCGCGCGGCGGGCATCCCGATCCTCGGCAAGACCAACATGGACGAGTTCGCCATGGGCTCCTCCACCGAGAACTCCGCCTACGGTCCCACCCGCAACCCGTGGGACACCACCCGCATCCCGGGCGGTTCGGGCGGCGGCTCCGCGGCGGCGCTGGCCTCGCATCAGGCCCCGCTGGCCATCGGCACCGATACCGGCGGATCGATCCGCCAGCCCGCGGCCGTCACCGCCACCGTCGGCACCAAGCCCACCTACGGCACCGTGTCGCGCTTCGGCCTGGTCGCGTGCGCGTCGTCGCTGGACCAGGGCGGTCCGTGCGGTCGAACGGTGCTGGACACGGCGCTGCTGCACGAGGTGATCGCCGGATACGACCCGCGCGACTCCACCTCGCGCGACGTTCCGGTGCCGCCGGTGGTGGCCGCCGCGCGCGCCGGGGCGCAGGGCGATCTGCGCGGCGTCAAGATCGGCGTGGTGAAGGAGCTGCATTCCGACAGCTACCAGCCCGGCGTGCTCGCCTCCTTCGACGCCGCCGTGGCGGTGCTGAAGGATCTCGGCGCCGAAGTGATCGAAGTGTCCTGTCCGCACTTCGAATACGCGCTGTCGTCCTACTACTTGGTGATGCCGTCGGAGGTGTCGTCGAACCTCGCGCGGTTCGACGCGATGCGCTACGGCCTGCGCGTCGCCGACGACGGTCAGCACAGCGCCGAGCAGGTCATGGCGGCCACACGCGCGGCCGGGTTCGGCCCCGAGGTCAAGCGGCGGATCATGATCGGCACCTACGCGCTGTCGGCGGGCTACTACGACGCCTACTACGGTCAGGCGCTGAAGGTGCGCACGCTGATCGCCCGCGACTTCGACAAGGCCTACGAGCAGGTCGACGTGCTCGTCTCGCCGACCAGCCCGTTCACGCCGTGGAAGCTGGGCGAGAAGGTCGACGATCCGCTGGCCATGTACCTGTCGGACCTGTGCACCCTCCCGACCAACCTGGCCGGTCATCCCGCCATGTCGGTCCCCTCCGGGCTGAGCAAGGACGACGGCATGCCCGTCGGCCTCCAGATCATGGCCCCCGCCCTCGCCGACGATCGCCTCTACCGGGTGGGCGCGGCCTACGAGGCCGCCCGCGGGCCCATCGCCTGATATCGCCGAGCCGCTCGGTTTCCGCGCACGCGGTACCGAGCGGCTCGGTGAATGATCAGGCGGGCCAGACGAATTCGGGGTCGCTGACGTAGTCGTCGCGGCGTTGATCCAACGCGAGTGCGACCATTTGGTGCGCGCCGGGCCCGATGATCTTGCGTAGCGGGGGGTTCGCCATGTTCACCAACTCGATCAGGCCCGCTGCGCCGACCTCCGGGGGCGCTTCGATCCATTCGGCCTCGGTGTCGGCGCTCGGCTCCACCGAAGCGGTGGACTCGTTCGCTGTGTTTCCCGGCCCGGCTTCGGTCGACGTCGTTCCGGTCGCCGGACCGGCAGTCGCTTCGGCCGGGTAGTCCGGCATACCCAGGATGGAGTTGCGCAACTGCGCATAGGCGGGAATGCCAGTGGCGAATCGCATGCTCGACTTGGCCCAGTCGGTGTCGAAGCCGCCCATCTGCGCGAGCGTGACTCGGATGCCGAAGGGGCGCAGTTCGTCCGCGAGCGAGGCGCTGAATCCCTCCAGGGCCCATTTGCTCGCGTTGTACAGCCCGAACAGGGGAAGACTGCCCACGGCCCCGACCGTGGAGATCTGCACGATGTGCCCCGAACCCTGTGTGCGCAGATGGGGCACCGCCGCTTGGGAAACCCAGAGGGCGCCGAAGAAGTTGGTGTCCATCTGGTCGCGGATCTGCGTCTCGGTCAGTTCCTCCACGGCGCCGACCAAGCCGTAACCCGCGTTGTTCACGATCACATCGATCGTGCCCGTCAGCGCGAACGCCTTGTCCACGGTGGCGAGCACGCCGGCGCGGTCGCGAACGTCCAAGGGCAACACGGTGAGACGGTCGTCGGCAATGCCCGCGAGGGTCTCCGGGTTCCTTGCGGTCGCGACGACGCGATCGCCCTCGGCGAGCGCGGCCGTCGTGAAGGCGCGGCCGAGTCCGCGGCCTGCGCCGGTGATGAACCACGTTCTGGTCATGGGTGATCCCTAAGTTTGTAGGTGTCTGGGGTTGGTGCCCTGGATGCCCAGGGCGGTGGGGTGTAGCTGATGGTTGTTTGCCTCTATCGAGGCTTGAAAGG
>NZ_JBSGCA010000038.1:0-70676 GCF_053601535.1 Nocardia sp. NPDC004718 | reverse complement strand
GCGCTACCTGCGGTCCAGGTTGTCGGCTTCGCGGGGGGGGGGGGGGGGGGGCTTGGGGGCGGGCACGGGGGCCGCCGCCGGCGGGGGGGGGGGGGCGGGGGCGGGAGCGGGTGCGGGCATCGGCGCGGGGATCGCCTCGGCCGCCGGTGCGGCGACCGGAGCGGCGGCGGCCTCGGGCTGCTGCTCGGCCACCATGGCGATGCGAGACGGGACGCTGTTGTCGGCAACGGACGCCGCGGAGCAGGCGGCCACGGCGACGACACCCGCGGCGGCGAAGGCGACGGTGACGGTTTCGCGGAGCGAGGGGCGGCGAAGGGTGGAAAGGCGTCTGTCAGGCATTGCGAATCGGTTCCTTGATCGGGGACTTACTCGATCCGGCCGCAGTTGGGCAGCACGGATCCTGCGGCGTACGCTCGTGTGCGTTCGCCGAAACGGCCATGTGCTGTTGTGTGGTTTTGTTGTGGGGGACGCTGATGTCCCCGGAACGCGACGCTTCGTGCGTGCGGCACCGGATCGCCCTCGGTGGGCTCGGCCGCTTGTCGCGCGAGACTCCGCATCCTCGATGCGGTGAGACGGGCGGAAGTATGGGATTGCGGGTCCGTTGCCGGATTCCGCTCCGCCGATCACGTGGCGGGCAGGTGCCTGCCGTGTGATCGTTACCGAATCGGTGTCTACAACTCCTCGGGCTGACCAAACTTCAGGTCGCTTTGTGACCTGATTGCAGAATGGTCACGCATAGTTAACAGACGGTGAACTGATCATGAACGGCAGGCGCTGACGATCTTGGAAACCCCAGGACGCGGTTGTCGAATCGTTATCCAAGCTGGGAGTTTGCCGTTAAACCTCTTGTGCCGTAGGTCACAGAAATTTTTGGGCGCATGAGTGGATTTCGCGGCGATCGCGGGCGTATAGCTGTCCGAATTGAGGCCACTGGTGCAACTGGGAAAAAGTCCAGGTCACGGTGATGTCACGGGAATCGGGCCATCGTGGAGACGAAAAAAACCGTGCCCTTGCCAGCCGATGACTGGCGAGGGCACGGTTTGCGTGTTGTGCGCCATCAGGGACTCGAACCCCGAACCCGCTGATTAAGAGTCAGCTGCTCTGCCAATTGAGCTAATGGCGCTTGCTCCGTGTTCCGGTGCGGGACAAACCTTAACAGGCCGGGGCCGCAGAAGTGAAATCGTGTCCTGACCGGCGCGGACGTGATGCTCTCCTCCGCCGTAACGCGGGGATTCCCCGCGGTGATCCAGTGGTGGTAACGCTGCAGTGACGGACTAGGTGTTCACATTGGCCAGGACGTGACGCACTGGCAGAATGTCCGATTGTGGTTTCGACCGCCCGCGGACACGGCGGGGTGAGCGGCGTGGCGGTCGGCATCCGAAGCCCTCGGTGTGTCCTGGAGCGCCGAGACTTTGAAACGGGGTTGAAATGAGTTTTGGTCGAGGTCGGCACGTGCGCAAGCCGACTACGAGGCGGTCACTACGCACGTTCGCGGGACCGGTGATAGTTGTCGCGGTCGCCGCGCTGGCATTGACCGGATGTTCGGCATCCGATGCCAAGGACGCGGCTCAGGTGGCCATCGACCGCAACCCCATCACGGAACTGATCAAGCCAAAGTTGTTGTCGCCGGTGAAGGATGGCGAGGTAGGGGTATCGCCGGGCGTCCCGTTGGCGTTCAAGGTGGAAGACGGCAAGTTCACCAACGTGAGCTTGGTCACCCCGCAGGGCAAGGCGGTGGAGGGCAAGCTCGCCGCCGACGGGCGTTCGTGGGAGACCACCGAGGTGCTCGGCTACGGCAAGACCTACCGACTGAAGGCCGACGCGATCGGGCTCGGCGGGGCGAACTCCGCGACGCTGAGTTTCACCACGAGTTCGCCCGGTAACCAGACCAAGCCCTACCTGGTGCCCGGCGAGGCGGAGGTCGTCGGTATCGGACAGCCGGTGGCCGTCCAGTTCGACGAGAACATCCCCGACCGGAAGGCCGCGCAGGATGCGATCAAGATCACTACGGAGCCGCCGGTGGAGGGCGCGTTCTACTGGGTGAACAACCGCGAGGTGCGCTGGCGGCCGGAGCATTTCTGGGCGCCGGGATCGAAGATCACCGTCGATGTGAACGTCTACGGACGTAATCTCGGCAACGGCCTGTACGGGCAGGACAACATCCACTCGTTCTTCACCATCGGCGACGCGATGGTCTTCACCGCCGACGACAACACCAAGCAGGTGACCGTCGAGTTGAACGGCCAGGTGATCCGCACCATGCCGACCTCGATGGGCAAGGACAGCACCCCCACCGACAACGGGGTCTACATCGTGGCCGACCGCCACGAGAAGATCATCATGGACTCCTCGACCTACGGCGTCGCGGTCAACGCGCCCGACGGGTACAAGACGCCGGTCGACTTCGCGACGCGACTGTCCTACAGCGGCATCTTCTTCCACTCTGCGCCGTGGTCGGTCGGTGCGCAGGGGTACAGCAACACCAGTCACGGCTGCCTGAACCTCAGCCCGGCGAACGCGCAGTGGGTCTTCCAGAACGCCAAGCGCGGTGACATCACGATCGTGAAGAACACCGTGGGCGGCACCCTGTCCGGTGTGGACGGCTTGGGTGACTGGAACATCCCGTGGCCGGTCTGGAAAGCGGGCAACGCCGAAGACAATCGCTGAGCCGAAGCGGAACGCCGAACGGGCCACCGGAGCGAATCCGGTGGCCCGTTCAGCGTTCAGGGGTCACGGCAGCATGTTGCAACCCAACTGGGCGTCGCCCAGGATCGCGATGGCGCTGCCGGTGGCGGCGCACAGCAGCTTGCTGCCCGCCGAACCGGTGCCGGAGGAGCCGGTGGTGGCCAGGCCGCCCGCCGATCCGCTCGACGCCGAGCCGGATTCGGGCAGCGGGGGGAGTCCGATTCCCGCGACCGCGGTTCCGCTGGATCCGGTGAGGAGAGTGGCGCCGACGAAGGCTGCGATAACCGCGGAACGCATCACGAGGTGTGTCTTTCTGGTCGAACCGGGAAGGCGCCCCAGCGACACCCTCCCACGTGCACCGCAGTCTACGGACGCATGGCGGATTCTGGAGTGGTTTCGTTTCACATCGCGGCGAGCGTCTGCGGTAAAAGGTTTGGGGCGCAGTGAAAGAGCCTTGCGGGGAGTGTCAGCCGCGCCCGATCGAGCCGACCCAGCTCTCGGTGAGGACGTGGGCCGGTTTCCTCTCGATAGGCGCCACGAAGCGATGCCCGCGACGAACGTGTCAGGACCCGGCCGATGCGGCGACGCGGGTCATGCGGGCGCTCGGCCGCTGCGGAAGATAATTTCCATAGGCGCCGAGACCCGATTCGGTGGTCGGCCGTGGCGGGAGGGCGCGCGCAGGCATGAAATGGCACGCCGCATCGTGACGAATCTCGCGTGTGGACCCATTCGAGTGCAGGCGCTTGCCAAAGGCTGGAGTCTTGGAACATGATCGCCGCCTCGGAGAGATGCGGACGGCTATTTCACGTGGCGTTGCCGATGCGGGGATGAACAGAGTGAAGAAGGCGCCAGCCGTAGTGTGCGAACCGCCTCAGAGGACGGCTCGCACACCGCGACACCTGGGGTGAGCGACGGGACTCGAACCCGCGACAGCCAGGATCACAACCTGGTGCTCTACCAACTGAACTACGCTCACCATCGCCGGTGAAGAACCAGCGGGCTAGATATTAGCGTGTCTACCCGCCCACTCCCTAATCGTTATCTGGCGAGCCGTTGACCTGCGCCGATTCGGTCCGCTGTTCGGCGGTCTCGGAGACCTCGGCGGCGACGGCGGCGATTTCGGTGGTGGAGGGACCGGGCGGCGCGACGAACGCGGTCCGCCGGTAGTACTCCAGTTCCCGGATGGACTCCTGGATGTCGGCCAGTGCGCGATGGCTCAGGCCCTTCTCCGGCTGGCCGAAGTAGATGCGCGGGTACCAGCGGCGGCACAGCTCCTTGATCGAGCTCACGTCGACCATCCGGTAGTGCAGGTGGGCATCCAGCAGCGGCATGTCCCTGGCGATGAAACCGCGGTCGGTGGCGATCGAGTTGCCGGCCAGCGGCACGGTGCGCGGGGTGGGGATGTACTGGCGGATGTAGTCGAGCACGCGCTGCTCGGCCTCTTCGAGGGTGACGGTGGATCGGCGGACCTCGTCGGTCAGCCCGGAGCGCGCGTGCATCTCGGCGACCACGGCAGGCATCGCGGCCAGCGCGTCGTCCTCGGCGTGGATGACGATGTCCACGCCCTCGCCGAGGATGTTGAGATCGCTGTCGGTCACGAGTGCGGCCACCTCGATCAGCTTGTCGCTGTCCAAGCGCAAGCCGGTCATCTCGCAATCCATCCACACCATGTATTTGTCGGACACCCGTGCAACATTAGCCGGGCGAAGGTCCGGTGCCTGCGATACGGCTCGGCAACCCCGAAGCCGCCGATGCAGGCAGGAATCCGACCGGCGGCGATACAGTTTCTTCCAGATCGGCACCCGGCGTTTTCGGTGCGGCAGCAAACATTGAGTGAAGCAGCCCGGTCGAGCCAGGACGGAGACGTGCGATGACCACCCCGCAGGAGAAGGCGGCCGCGGCGCGCAAAGCGGCCGACGAGGCGGCGCGGATCGCGGCGGAGGCCTCCGCCGCCGCGGAGGCCGCGGAACGTGAACTGGCCGAGCAGACGGGTGGAGCCGGTGCCGCCGAAGGAAGAGACGAACCGTCCCCGGGCTCGACCGCCGCACAAGAGATCGCCGCGGGCTACGCGTTCGAGGGCGCCGCGCTGGAACTGGGCACCGTGGTGGTCGACGCGAGGGTGGATTCCGGTGCGCGCGTCCGTATCCCGATGCGGATGATGAACCGGCACGGTTTGGTCGCGGGGGCGACCGGCACGGGGAAGACGAAAACCCTCCAAGGCATCGCGGAGCAACTGTCGAGCGCCGGGGTTGCGGTGGTGCTGGCCGATATCAAAGGCGACCTGTCGGGTTTGGCCGAGCCGGGCCGATCGAGCGAAAGACTCGCCACGCGGATCGCGGAGACCGGCGCCGCGGACTGGGCGGCGACCGGCTTCCCCACCGAGTTCGTGTCGCTGGGCACCACCGGGGCGGGGCTTCCGATCCGCGCCACGATCAGTTCGTTCGGCCCGGTTCTGCTGAGCAAGGTGCTCGGGCTGAACGAGACGCAGGAATCCACCCTCGGCCTGATCTTCCACTGGGCCGACCGCAACGGCCTCGCGCTGCTGGACCTGAAGGACCTGCGCGCCGTGATCACCCATCTGACCAGCCCCGAGGGAAAGGAGGATCTGAAGGGCATCGGCGGTGTCTCCGCGGCCACCGCGGGAGTGATCCTGCGCGCCTTGGCGAATCTGGAGGCCGACGGCGGCGACACGTTCTTCGGCGAGCCGGAACTCGACCCGGCCGACCTGGTGCGGGCGGTGGACGGAAAAGGGGTGATCACGCTCTTCGAGCTGGGTGCCGAGGCGGCACGGCCGGTGATGTTCTCCACATTCCTGATGTGGGTGCTGGCCGACCTGTTCCAGACCCTGCCGGAGGTCGGCGACGTGGAGCGCCCCGAGCTGGTCTTCATCTTCGACGAGGCGCACCTCCTGTTCTCCGACGCCTCGAAGGCGTTCTTGGATCAGGTGGAGCAGACCGTCAAACTGATCAGGTCCAAGGGAGTGGGTGTGTTCTTCTGCACACAGTTGCCCACCGATATCCCGAATCCGGTGTTGTCCCAGCTCGGCGCGCGCATCCAGCACGCGTTGCGCGCGTTCACCCCGGACGACCAGAAGGCGTTGGCCAAGACCGTCCGCACCTACCCGAGGACCGGTGTATACGACCTGGAGCAGGCGCTGACCTCCCTCGGCACCGGCGAGGCGATCGTGACGGTGCTGTCCGAGCAGGGCGCGCCGACGCCGGTGGCCTGGACCAGGATGCGGCCGCCCCGGTCGCTGATGGACACCATCGGCGTGGACGCGATCCGGTCGCGGGCGCTGTCCAGCTCGCTGGCCTCGAAGTACGCCCGGACCATCGACCGGGAATCGGCCTACGAACTGCTGGCCGCCAAGGTGGCCGACGCGACGCGGGAGCCGGAACCGGCGCCCGTCCCCGGCCGTGGCGTGAACCGCGTGGAAGAGGAGTCCGCCGCCGAGCGGATCATGCGGAATCCCGCGGTCCGCGGCTTCCTGCGCTCGGCCGCCACCGCGGCGGGACGCGAGATCACCCGCAGTCTGTTCGGCACCCGGCGCCGCTGAGCGCGCCGGTCAGCCGACTTCGCGGGCGAGCAGGTCCGCCGTCGTTTCTCTGCGTACCAGTTCGCGGGCGCGGCCGTGGTGAACGGCGATGATCGGCGGCCGCCCGACAGTGTTGTAGGACGAGGCCAGGCTGTGATGGTAGGCGCCGGTGCACGGCATCGCGAGCACCTCGCCGGGGCGCAGGTCGGCGGGCAGCCGGACGTCGGCGGTGAGGATGTCGCCCGCCTCGCAGAAGCGACCGGCGACCGTCGCGGTCATCTGCGGACCGCACGGGTGGCGGTTGGCGACCACGACCTCGTAGCGCGCGCCGTAGAGCGCGACGCGCGGGTTGTCGCTCATCCCGCCGTCCACGGTGACGTAGGTGTGACCGCCTTCGACGTGCTTGATCGAGAGCACTCGGTACAGCGTCACCCCGGCCCTGGCGACGACGGCGCGGCCGGGTTCCAGCGCGAGGACCGGGCGCGGGAAGTGGTGGCGGGCGCAGGCGGCGTCGAGGGCGTCCTCGAGGATGTCGGCGAGTTCGGCGAGATTCATTTCGGCGTCACCGGCGCGATAGGCCACCGCGTGTCCGCCGCCGAGATCCAGTTGGGTCAGCACGACGCCGTGGTCTTGCCGCACTTGCGCCATCGCGGCGACCAAGCGCCGCACCGCCTCGCCGTAGTGATCCGGGTTGTGGATCTGCGAGCCCAGATGGCAGTGGAAGCCGACCAGGATGAGGTTCGGTTGGCGCAGCACACGGTCGACCGCCTCGGCGGCCGAATCGCTGCCGAGGGGGAAGCCGAACTTCTGGTCGCGCACACCGGTGCGCACCGCCGGATGACCGTGGACATCGATGCCGGGGGACAGCCGCAGCAACACCTGCTGTGGCTTCGTGGCCAGGGCGGACAGCAGCGTGATCTCGGTGTGCGAGTCGATCACGATGCGGCCGACCCCGCTGCGCACGGCGGTGGCCAGTTCGTCGAACGACTTCCCGTTGCCGTGCAGGACGATGCGCGCGGGGTCCACACCGGCCGCCAGCGCGACGGCCAGTTCGCCCGCCGAGCACACGTCGACCGAAAGGCCTTCTTGGGTAACCCAATCCAGCACCGACCGGATCATCAGGGCCTTGCCCGCGTAGATGATCTCGGCCTCGGGAAAAGCTTTGCGATAGGCCCGGCAGCGGGACCGTACCTCCTGCTCGTCCAGGACGTAGGTGGGCGTCCCGTACTGATCGGCGATGTCGGCGAGAGCGACGCCGCCGAGGGTGATACCGCCGTCGCCGTCGTAGTGCGTGTTCCGCGGCCAGACCGCGGCATCCAGGCGCGAAGGTGATCCCGACCGCAATGACGGGAGGATGTCGAGCAGCGTCACGATGTTCTCCTGGGTCGCCCCCGCTTTCTCGAATTGCGGGGCCGATGCCAGGACTACGCCGGGTGCGGGGCCGGTGGGCCGGTCATTTGCGGATCCTTGACCACCGGGCGTCGCTTATTGACAGCTCGCTGACGCGGCTGGCTCAGCTGCCGAGTTTCTTGTAGAACGCGCCGGCGATGGGAGCGGTGACCGCGCGCGGGCCGTACTGTCCCGCCACACTCATTCCCTTGCTGATCAGGCCGGGGACCACGCGCATCTTGTTGCGGGCGAGCGCGTCGATGGACATCTTCGCGGTGGATTCCGAGGAGACCCACATGAAGTCGGGCACCATCCGGTCGACGATGGAGGCGTCGGCGGGATCCGGGGTCTCGGTGCGGACCGGGCCGGGCGCCAGCAGGGTGACGTGCACCCCGGAGCCTTTCAGCTCGCCGCGCAGCGATTCGGAGAAGGTGTTGGCGAACGCCTTGCTCGCGGCGTAGGTGGCGTTGTTCGGGATCGGCATGTTGCCCGCGGCCGAGCCGCTGATCAGGATGCCGCCGCTGCCGCGTGCGAGCATGCCGGGCAACACGGCCAGCGTCAGGTCGTGCACGGCGACGGCGTTGAGTTCCATCTGCGCGCGCTCGTAGGCCGGGTCGAGTTCGGCGATGGCGCCGAAGGTCGCGATGCCCGCGTTGTTGCACAAGACGGCGATCTCGCGGGTCGCCAGTTCTTCCACCAGTACGGCGCGCTGCTCGCGGTCGGCCAGGTCGACCGCGCGCACCTCGGCGGTGATGCCGTGGGCCAGGGTCAGTCGCTGCGCGAGCTCGGTGAGCAGCTCCTCGCGGCGGGCGACCAGGATCAGCGAGTAGCCGCGGGCGGCGAGTTCGGCGGCGAGCGCGGTGCCGATGCCGGAGGAGGCGCCGGTGACGACCGCGCGGTTCTCGGAAGTGGGGGAGGGCAGGCTCACCCGATGCAGCCTAGGCGACGTGACGCAGTGGTCCGCCGCACGATCCCCGGCGCGGTTCCGTGCCGCGGTCACGGCGGCCGGGCGTCGGGCCCGGCCGCCGCCCGCTCACAGCCGTGCGGCCAGCCGGGTGCCCTGGTCGATGGCTCGTTTGGCGTCCAGCTCGGCAGCCAGTTCGGCGCCGCCGATGAGGTGCGGGCTCATCCCGGCGGCGCGCAGCGGGGCCTCTAGGTCGCGCACGGATTCCTGGCCCGCGCAGACGATGACGTTGTCGACCGGGATCAATTGCGGCCGTTGTCGTTTCGCTCCGAAGCTGATGTGCAGGCCGTTGTCGTCGATACGCTCATAGTTCACGCCGCCGATCTGCTCGACGCCCTTGGCCTTCAGCGCGGCCCGATGCACCCACCCGGAGGTCTTGCCCAGGTCCTTCCCGAACGGAGTGGTCTTGCGTTGCAACAGAACGACTTCGCGCGCCGCCGGAGCCGGCCTGGGCGTGGTGAGCTGTCCGGGGGCCTGCTCGTCGTCGGAGGTGACGCCCCACTCCTCCTTCCACTCGTCCAGCTTGAGGGCGGGATGCCCCTCCACGGTGAGGAATTCGCTGACGTCGTAGCCGATGCCGCCCGCGCCGATCACGGCGACGCGCTTGCCGACCGGCTTCTCCTCTCGCACCAGCTCGGCGTAGGACAGCACCATGGGGTGGTCGATACCGGGGATGTCCGGGATCCGCGGCTGTACGCCGGTGGCGAGCACGACCTCGTCGTAGCCGCCCGCGATGAGTTCGGCGGCGCCGACCCGCTTGTTCAGGTGCACCGTGACGCCGGTGAGCTCGAGCATCCGGGTGTAGTACCGGATCGACTCACTGAATTCTTCCTTGCCCGGGATGCGGCGGGCGATGTCGAACTGGCCGCCGATCTTGTCGTCGGCCTCGAACAGGTCGACGCGATGGCCGCGTTCGGCGAGGCTCACCGCCGCCGAGAGCCCGGCCGGGCCCGCGCCGACCACGGCGACGCGCTTGGTGCGGCGGGTCGGCAGCAGCTTCAGCTCGGTCTCGTGCCCGGCGCGCGGATTGAGCAGGCAGGACACGGTCTTGTGCTGGAAGGCGTGATCGAGGCACGCCTGGTTGCACGCGATGCAGGTGTTGATCTCGTCGACCCGATCCTGAGCGGCCTTGTTCACCCACTCCGGATCGGTGAGGAAGGGACGGGCCAGCGAAATCAGCTGCGCGTCACCGCGGGTCAAGATCTCCTCGGCCACCTCGGGCATGTTGATCCGGTTCGACGCGCACACCGGGATGGTCACCCGCGCGGTGATCTTCGCGGTGAATTCGACGAAGGCGGCACGGGGTACCGAGGTGACGATGGTGGGCACTCGCGCTTCGTGCCAGCCGATGTCGGTGTTGAGGATGTTCACCCCGGCGGCTTCGAGTTCCACGGCCAGCGCGACGATCTCGTCGAAGCTCTGTCCCTTCTCCACCAGCTCGGCCATGGACAGCCGGAACACGATGATGAAGTCCGGGCCGACCGCGGCGCGGGTGCGGCGCACGATCTCCACCGCGATCCGGCGCCGGTTCTCCGGGGAGCCGCCCCACGCGTCCGTGCGCTTGTTGGTGCGCGGCGCGAGGAACTGGTTGATGAAATATCCTTCACCGCCCATGATCTCGCAGCCGTCGTAGCCCGCGAACTGGGCCAGCTTCGCGCAGCGGGCGTAGTCGTCGATGGTGCGCTCGATGCCTTTGGCCGACAGCGCGCGCGGCCGGAACGGGTTGATGGGCGCCTTGATGGACGACGCCGACACACTGCCCGGCATGTAGGAGTAGCGACCCGCGTGCAGGATCTGGATGGCGATCTTGCCGCCGTGCTCGTGCACCGCTTTGGTGATCGTGCGGTGCCGGTACGCTTCGGTTTTGTTGGTCAGCTTGGCGCCGAAAGGCAGCAGCCAGCCTGCGCGATTCGGCGCGTAGCCGCCGGTGATGATCAGGCCCGCGCCGCCGCGTGCTCGTTCGGCGAAGTAGGCGGCCAGTTTGTTGGTGTCCCAGGCGCGGTCCTCCAGCCCGGTGTGCATCGACCCCATCACCACGCGATTGCGCAGGGTGGTGAAGCCGAGATCGAGCGGCTCGAACAAATGGGGGAAGGAGCTCATGGGGCAGGTCGCCTTTCTCCGTCCGCGTGCCGGGCTGTCGCGCGCGGGTGTAGTGCTTGCAGAACTTCGTCGCACCATTCGACGAATCCGGCCTCCACGCGGACGCCCGCGCGCAGGACGAGGTACTGGTGCAGGGCCGTCCCGGCGAGCCGCTCGGGAGCGGGGAAGTCGTGTTTCTCGATGTGCCGGTACAGCTCGAGCCGCTGGGCGTGCTGGTCGCGGTGGCGGGCCACCTCCGCGCGCAACGCGGTGATGTCGCCGTACGCGGCGGCGCGGATCTTCACGGCGAGTTCGTTGCGCGGAGTGGCGGAATCGCTCGGTTCGGCGATCCAGCGCGCGAGTTCGGCGCGTCCGGTCTCGCTCACCGAGTAGACCTTCTTGTCCGGCCTGCCCTCCTGGATCACCGTCTCGCCGTCGACCCAGCCGGACTCCTCCATGCGCTTGAGGACGCGATAGATCTGCTGGTGGGTCGCGCTCCAGAAGTAGCCGATGGACTTGTCGAAGCGGCGCGCCAGCTCGTACCCCGAGCCGGCGCGCTCGGTCAGCGATACCAGCAACGCGTGCTCGAGTGCCATGCGGTGAGGATAGCCGTGACACTCGGTACTATGCAACTAGGTGCATAAGAATCCGCCGTGTTCGTCGCGGCCGGACCCGATTTCGGCCCGCCTCGTAACCGTCTCGCGCATTAAGCTGCGCGGCATGACCGAGGTGAACGCCCAGGCGACAGTCGGGCAGGCCGCCGGGCGCGGGCAAGTGGTGGCGTGGGGGCTGTGGGATTGGGGATCTTCGGCATTCAACGCCGTGATCCTCACCTTCGTCTTCTCGGTGTATCTCACCGACAAGGTCGGCGACGATCTGCCCGGCGGTGTCTCCGCCAGCGCGTGGCTGGGGTGGGCACTCGGCATCGCGGGCCTGATCGTGGCGTTGACCGCGCCGGTCAGCGGACAGCGCTTCGACGCGTCCGCGAAACGCAAGGGCTCGCTCGGTGGGTTGACCGCACTGACCATCGCGGCGATGACGCTGATGTTCTTCGTGCACGACGACTACCACGACCTGTGGTTCGGGCTGGCGCTGCTGGCGTTCGCGTCGGCCTGCTTCGAACTGGCGAACGTGCCGTACAACGCGATGCTGCGGCAGGTCTCCACGCCGCAGACCGTCGGCCGGGTCTCCGGATTCGGTTGGGCGATGGGTTATTTCGGTGGCATCTTCCTGCTGCTGATCTGCTATTTCGGCTTCATATCCGGCGAGGGAGACAACCGCGGGCTGCTCGGCGTGCCCACCGACCAGGGACTCAACATCCGCCTGGTCGCCGTGTTGGCCGCCGTCTGGTTCGCCGCCTTCGCGTTGCCGGTGCTGTTCGCGGTCCCCGAACTGCCACGGACGAACGCCGATCCCGGCGCGGCGAGCGCGGGGTTCCTCGGCTCGTACCGGGTGTTGTGGCGTGACCTGCGCGAGCTGTGGCGCGTCGACCGGCGCACGGTCGGCTTCCTGGTGGCCAGCGCCGTCTTCCGGGACGGCCTCGCCGGGGTGTTCACCTTCGGCGCGGTGCTCGCCGTGCGGGTCTACGGGATCGCCGACTCGGATGTGCTGCTGTTCGGCATCGTGGCCAATGTCGTTGCGGCGCTGGGTGCGATCGTCGCGGGACGCTTCGACGACCGGGCCGGACCGAAGATCGTCATCGTGGTGTCCCTGGCCGCGATGCTGCTGTGCGGGCTGGCGCTGCTGGTGGTATCCGGCCCATTGATGTTCTGGATCTTCGGCTTGCTGCTCACCGTCTTCGTCGGCCCGGCACAGGCGGCGGCGCGCTCGTTCCTGACCCGCCTCGCGCCGCCGGGCCGGGAGGGTCAGCTCTTCGGCTTGTACACGACCACCGGGCGCGCGGTGTCCTTCCTCGCCCCGAGCCTGTTCGGCTTGTTCGTCTGGCTGTTCGGTTCGGACCGGGCGGGGATCGCGGGCCTGTTGGTCGTGCTCGCGGCCGGGCTCGCGGTGCTGCTGCCGGTGCGGTCACCGGATCCGGTCACGGCGCGCGGCGATGTCGAGGTGCCACGGTCCGCCGAGTGAGTTCCGGTCGCGGCGGGCGGCGGCGTCGAGGAGCCACGGCCCGCCGAGCGAGTTCGGCGGCGGATCAGCGCCCCTTCGGTGGCCGCCAGCCGCCCATGCCGAGTGCGATCAAACGCATCTGCTGGACGGTGCGGTCGATGATCGCCTGCTCGTCGCGCGGTGCGGCCGATACGTAGGCGGCGATCCCGTCGGTCACCGTGCTGACCATCAGGTCGGCGGCGATCTCCAGGTCTCGCGGCGTCCAGGAGTCCAGGGCCCGGATGCGGGAGAGGTCGGCGACGAGCTCCCGGACGATCAGTTGGATCTCCCGGGCGATGGCCGTGCGCAAGGCGGCGGACCCGCCGTGGCGCTCCCTGGTGAGGAAGCCGAACAGCTCACGTTTGGGGCCCACTTGCGCGAACACGAAGCGCACCGTGTCCGACAGGCCCGCGTCGGCATTGCGGCGGACTTCGCGCAGCGCCAGCCGCAGCGCGGTGACGCCGTCGTCGACCAGCGTGGCGCCGAGGTCCTCCAGCGACGCGAAGTGCCGATAGAACGCCGTCGGCACGATGCCGGCGGAGCGGGCGATCTCCCGCAGGCTGAGCGCGGCGAATCCGCGTTCGGCGGCCAACGCGAGCGTGCCGTCCAGGAGCGCCTGCCTGGTCCGCTCCTTGCGTTCGCCTCGGGTAGCTGCCTGCTCACTCATCTCGGTGAGCATACATCCGTTCACCATTCGACCTATCCCCAGATGTAGTTCGAGTCACATGTTTCGCCGGTTGACACCTCACCCCCGTCATCCGTCACACTAGTTGAGTGTACAGACGTGCACTGAAATTCCAGCCGCACGTCGTCAGTCCGACAAAGGTACGGAGAACAAATGGTGGATCTCATCAACTTGGTGCAGACCCTGACCTCGCCGCACCCGCTGGATCGGTACCTCGAGCTGGTCCGCCCCACCCTCACGGTGCGGGACATGCGGGCCGAAATCACTCACGTGCGCCGGTCGGCGCCGGGCTCGGTGACGCTCACGCTGCGCCCCACCCGGCACTGGAAGGGCCACGTCGCGGGACAGTACGTCCAGATCGGCGTGGTCATCGACGGCGTACGGCACACGCGGTGCTACTCGCCGGTGAACCCGGAAGGCGGTCGGGATCGTCATATCCAGCTGACCGTGAAAGCGCATCCGGACGGTTTGGTGTCGCAGTACCTGTACCGCCATGCCGCCCCCGGCATGGTGGTCGACCTGGCGCCCGCCGACGGCGTGTTCCGGCTGCCCGAGTCGCGGCCGCGGCGCGTCCTGCTGATCAGCGGTGGCAGCGGCATCACGCCGGTGCTGTCCATGCTGC
Source organism: Nocardia sp. NPDC004718 (assembly GCF_053601535.1). Classification (NCBI taxonomy): domain Bacteria; kingdom Bacillati; phylum Actinomycetota; class Actinomycetes; order Mycobacteriales; family Nocardiaceae; genus Nocardia; species Nocardia sp. NPDC004718. The sequence continues at coordinate 56,617 of NZ_JBSGCA010000038.1, read as the reverse complement.
GCACGCTCGCCGCGGAGGACCATCCGGGCGAGGTCGTCTTCCTGCACTACGCCAAGTCGCCCGCTGTGCTGCCGCACCGAGCGGAACTGGACGCGATCGCTGCGCGGCATCCGAACTTCCGCATCGAGCTGCGCTATCCGCATCGCATGCCGGATCTGGCGCCTCGGGCGGATTCGGATGCGCCGTGGGTGGATCTCGCCCAGCCGAAGGGCGGCGGGTACTTCGACTACGACGAACTGGAGCGCGTCGCGCCTTGGTTCGCCGACGCGCAGACCTTCGTCTGCGGCCCGCCGTCGCTGATGGACGCGGTGCGCACGATCTATCAGGCCGAGCAACTCGAGGACCGGCTGCACTCCGAGGAGTTCACGCTGTCGGTCGCGCCGGTGGACGCCGCCGACGCACACGGCACCGTCAACTTCTCGGCCAGCGGCGTGAGCGCCGGCAACACCGGCGCCACGTTGCTCGAGCAAGCCGAATCCGCCGGTCTCACGCCCGAGTACGGCTGCCGCATGGGGATCTGCTTCTCCTGCACAGCGGTGCGCCGCTCCGGTTGCACGCGCAATCTGCGCACCGGCGAGACCGACACCGACCCCGACCAGCCGATCCAGCTGTGCATCAACGCGCCGGTCGGCGACGTCGACATCGACATCTGATTCACGAAGGGGACCAACCATGACCATCCTGACCGAAACCGAGAACGGACCGCTGGTCCTGAGCCCGGACCAGATCGAGGAACTCGGCCGCGAACTCGACGAGCTGCGCGCGGCCATCGTCGCCGACCTCGGCGAGCGCGACCGGGAATACCTGTACTCGATCATCAAGGCACAGCGGGGATTCGAGATCGCCGGGCGCGGCCTGATGTATCTCGGCTTCCTTCCGCCCTTCTGGCTGGCCGCCGTGGCGGCGCTGAGTGTGTCGAAGATCCTGGACAACATGGAGATCGGCCACAACGTCATGCACGGCCAGTACGACTGGATGCGCGAGCCCGGCCTGAATTCCCGTGTGTTCGAATGGGACACGGTCTGCCCGGCCGACCAGTGGAAGCACTCGCACAACTACCTGCACCACACCTACACCAACATCCACAACAAGGACCGCGACATCGGCTACTCCATCCTGCGCATGGACGAGGCGCAGGAATGGAACGTGCTCCGGCTCGGCCAGCCGCTGTACGCCTTCGTGCTCATGATGCTGTTCGAGTGGGGTGTGATGGGCCACGACCTCGAGGTCGAGAACATCCTGGCGGGTAAGAAGAAGTGGCCGGAGGTCAAGAACCTGATCCTCGGTCAGTGGCGCAAGGCGGGCAAGCAGGTGCTCAAGGACTACCTGGTGTTCCCCGCGCTGACCGGACCGCTGTTCTTCCACACGCTGGCGGGTAACGTCACCGCCAACCTGGTGCGCAACGTGTGGGCCTTCGCCATCATCTTCTGCGGACACTTCCCGGCCGGCGTACAGACGTTCACCGAGGAGGAGACCGCGGACGAGACCCGCGGCGAGTGGTACATCCGGCAGATGCTCGGCTCGGCCAACATCACCGGCAGCAAGCTGTTCCACATCATGTCCGGGAATTTGTCGCATCAGATCGAACACCATCTGTTTCCCGATCTGCCCGCGAGCCGTTATCCGGAGATGGCGCCTACCGTCCGCGCATTGTGTGAAAAGTACGGTTTGCCGTACAACACCGGCTCGCTCGGTAAGCAGATCGGCTCGGTGTGGAAGAAGATTTTCAAGCTGGCACTTCCGCCGCGCTGGGTCGAGAGCGAACCGTCTCCCGGTGTTATCGTGATGCGTCAGCGAAAGGCGAGCGAAGCGGGCGTGTGAATGATCGGGAAATTCGAAAGCAACAAGGATCTCATTCAGGAATTGACGTCGTCCGGTGCCAGGCACGTCGGCAATATCGCCAACATCATCACGGGGACGGTCGCCGAGGTCACCAGGGAGATCGGTGAGTGGATCACCGACGCCATCGAGATGAACGAGGCGGCGGCCGCGGCGCGCCGGGACGCGGAGGCGCAGCGGGATCTCGATCGTGACCTCGACGCCGAGACCGAGGTCACGGTCACGAAACCGCGGGCGGACGCGACGGAGGCGTTCCTCGACGCCGAGGTCGTCGAGCCGGGCGTCGACGAGCCGCGCTGATCACCAGACCGGCAGCCTGCGCCGATGCTCGATGACGTCGGTGATCAGATCCTGATAGCCGTCGACCAGCTCGGCCAGCCTGGACCACTGCAGGTGGGCCTCACCGCCCGCCTGCCCCGGGTGCGGCCCGGTCGTGATCTCGTCGTCCAAGGAGTGTCGGGCCGAGACCCATTTCGCCGCGATTCGGTCGATGACCGCGCCGAGTGTCTCGGTATGCAGGGAGGCGCCCTCTCGGTGCTGCACGTTCTCCGCCACCCAGGCGTCGATCCGCCCGATCCATTCCGCGCGGCAGCGGTCGATGTGCTCCACTTGCTGGGTGCAGGCGGCGACACGGGTGCTGGATGCCTCCGGGGCGTGTGATCGCTCGACTGTCCGCTGCCGTCGCTCGTGGCAGTCGACGAGCTTCCGCGCGGCGTGCAGCACGCTGTGCCGGTGCTGGTTCTCGCCGGGTTCGCGAATCGCGCGAAGCAGTGCGGCGGGCGGCGGCAGCTCTTGGGCTCCGAAACTGCGCTGAGCGTATTCGGTGGGCATGACATACCTCTGCGACACGATGAATCCTGGATGCGCCAGGGCCGAGGGGGATTTCGGGGAGGGGCGCCCCTCGGCTCCGGCGCAGTCCCGCACCCGGATGCCATCCCGCGTTCCACCAGCACGGCAGAGAAACCGGGAAATCCGCGACGATGCGGGAGAAGACGGTCCGAGAAATCAGGACACTTTCAGGAAAGCGCGGTAACCGAAGCCGCGCAATACTCTGGTCTGTGAATCCGAAAGCTGCCGGGAAATCGTTATGTTCCATTACGGATCGGTCAACCGGACCGGCGCTCGGCGGTGCGTTCTCGAAATTGTCGAGCGTATGAGCGGCAACCGATTCGGTGCGCGCGCTGCGCGCCGCCGCCGCATGGGCTAGCCTCGGTATTCGTGCCCGCCTACGTGTCATCGCCGGAGCTGACATTCGGCTTCATGTTCGCGCTGGAAGACCCCGAGCGAATCGCGGAGGTCGTGCGTGATCTGATCGTCCGCAAGACCGTCTCGGTCTTCCGTCTCGCCCGGCTGTCCGACGACGACGGCCCGCCGGAGCGCTACGTGGTCAACTGGGCGGTCATCCCGCAGATCTCGATCACCACCGCCGCGCCGGACGAGGAGGAGCTGCGCACCACCCGCACCATGCTGGTCAACGCTTTTCTCAGTGAGGATGGCGAGGTCAGCCTGTATTCGGCGCAGTCGAGCGGACCGGCCTGACCGGACCGTCCCGGAGGCGCACGTCCAGGACGGTCCGATCGATCACCCGACCGGTAGCGGTGCGTCGAGCCGTCCGGAGCGGGCGAGCGCGAACAGGCCCGCCGCCGCGGCCGCTCCCACGGCGACGAGCGCGGCCCACGCCAGTGCGCTCATCCCGGCCTCGCGCGTGCGGTCCAGCAGCGTTCCGATGCCCAGATTCCCGAGCAGGATGCCGATGCCGACGATGGTGTTGTAGAGGCCGTAGTGCGTCGCCACCAGGCGGTTGCCCGACAACGCGACCACGGTGTCCATCTCGAACGGAAACACCGCTGCCGCACCGATTCCCAGCGCGGCGGCGGTCAGCAGCAGTGCGCCGATCGCGGGCCACACGCCGAAGCCGGTGCCAGGGATCACCATCAGCGGCACGAACGCCGACGCGAGTATCGCCATGCCGAATGCCAGGCTGTGCGCGCGGCCCCACCGCTGCCCGAACCAGCGGGTGATACGCAGTTGCCCGGCGATCGCGATCAACCCGGACAGCACGAACACCGCCGTCATCAGCACAGTCGCCGAATCGCCCGCGATCCGTGCGGCGTGCACGGGCAACGCCAGGTAGACCTGGAAGGCCAGGACCGAAGAACTGATCATCGCCGCGGCGAACAGCAGGAACGGGCGGTTGGCCAGCGCCACGCGCCAATCGTCCAGCACCGAGGTGGTTTTCGGCTCGGCGCGGTGCTGCGGGAGCGCGCGTAACTGGGCCAGCGTCAGCACGCCGAACACCACCGCCGCGCCCGTGGCGGTCGCGCGGAAGTCGACGGTCATCAGCGCGACCCCGGCGATCGGGCCGAACAGTATGCCCGCCTGGTAGAAGACGTTGAACACGGCGAACGCCTCCACGCGGCGCTCGCCCGAGTCGATTGCCAGATACGCGCGGACCGCCGGGTTGAACAACGCGCCCGCGAAGCCGGTCGCGGCCGAGGCCACCAGCAGCGCGGGCAGCGTGTCCGCGACCGCGAGCAGCGCGAAACCGCCGGTGCGCAGCAGGCATCCGGCCACGATGAGCGGCTTGTAGCCGAGTCGATCGGCCAGCGTGCCGCCGACGAGGAACATGCCCTGCTGGGCGAAGTTGCGGATACCGAGGACGAGCCCGACCGCCCACGCGGCCAGCCCGAGCGGACCGGCCAGGTAACCGGCCAGGTAGGGCATCAGCATGTAGAAGCCGGTGTTGATGGCGAATTGATTGACCATCAGCATCCGGCTGGGACGGTTGAAGCCGCGGTAGGTGGCGATCAGATCGGTCATCGCGTCCGCTCCTTCCCGGCGGCGCCGCGGGGATCGACGACCGTCGTGCACCGGGTCCACGAGAGCGCGACGGCGTCGGCCGGATGCGCGATGCGCAGCGGTGCGGTGGGTGGTGCGATGTCGAGCAAGCCGTGCTCGCGGCAGTAGTCGTCGTTGTACACCGTGTCGAAGTAGCGCAGCGGTCCGTCGGGAAAGACCGCGGCGATCCGCGTGGCCGCATCGCCGGTGCGGGCCAGCCAGCCCGCGACCAGGGCGACCGCGCCGACGCTCCAGCCGCCGCTGGCGTGGTGTGTCGCGGCGAGTCTGCGGCAGGCCCAGACCGCCTCCGCGGGCGCGACCCAGTGCACCTCGTCGAACGCCGAATAGTCGACGTTGTCCGGATGGATACTCGAACCCAGTCCGCGCATCAGCCGTGGCCCCGCGGGCTGTCCGAAGATCGTGGACGCCACCGTGTCGACGCCGACCAAGCGCAGGTGCGGAAAGTATCGGCGCAGCGTGCGCGTGATCCCCGCGGAATGGCCACCTGTGCCGACCGAGCAGACCAGGACGTCGATCCGTCCCAGTTGCGCGACCAGCTCGAGTGCCAGGGTCTCGTAGGCGTCGCGGTTGTCGGGGTTGCGGTACTGGTCGGGACACCACGCCTGGGGATCTCGCGCCAGCAGCTCGGCGACGCGGTCACGGCGCGCCTGCTGCCAGCCGCCGGTGGGGTGCGGTTCGGTGACCAGTTCCACGCGCGCGCCGTAGGCCGCGAGCATGCGGCGCATGAGCGGTTCCAAGCCGGGGTCGGTGACCAGCGTGACCGGATGGTGATACACCATGCCCGCCAGCGCCAGGCCCAAACCGAGTGTGCCACTGGTCGATTCGATGATCGGGGCGCCCGGTGCGAGGTCACCGCGCGCGATGGCGCGTTCGACCATGTGCAGCGCGGGCCGGTCCTTCATGCCGCCGGGGTTGGCGCCCTCCAGCTTGGCCCAGAAGCCGAGGCCGTCCGGTCGCGTTGTGCCGCAGAGCGGTTCGGTGATCCAGAGCACGGGCGTGTTGCCCACCATGGTGGCCGGACGCGGACAGCGCAGGGCCGCCGTCAGGAGACTCGCCGGGCTCGCGAGCGGGGTCGTCTCCAATTCGCGCGGAGCGGGATCGGGCACAGCCGGGTTCTGCAGCGCAGAAGTCATGGGGAATCGTCGATTCTGTGCGGTCGCTGTCGCAGCGACGGTGTGAGTGCGGACTTCGCACGAACACCGGCCGGGCCCCGGCAGGCTCCGGCCTGACGCTGACCGATCAGTTCCGATCGATGCCGAATCGAGTGAGTCGTTCTCTACCCGGATACACCGGGAGGGTCGCGACCGGGGGTGCGCGCACGCCGGCCCCGAGCGCGGACCCAGGGGCCGCGAGCAGCACCGACACGGACGCGATCAACAGCAACAGCAGCAGCGAGGCGGCGCGTGGCAGGGCCGCGAGCACACCGTCGGCGGGCACATGCCGGTCCGGCTCGGCGGCGTGCTGGTGCCGGTCGACGAGGATCGCCGGGGAGACGATAGAGGCCACGACGGGCCCGGACGCTTCGATGTGGGCGTGTGACGCGACAGCGTGGCCGAAGACATGGCACTGGGGCACCGCCATAGCGACCGCCCAGACGGTGTACGCGAGAGCCACGATCATCCGGATCACCGGTAGCCGCAGCGCGCCGAACGTCACGCTGTCCGATGGTACAAGTTCCTCCGCGCGACGATCCGCGGGCGGGAACGACGATGCGGTCGCGGTGCGGGTGATATCGGCTGCGGGACAACGCCGGTCGTTCGCCGAAGACCGAATGCACCCCGATTCGTTGGCGTGTCGGTATCAGATGGTGCCGTTCGCGAGCAGCCGGATACGCGACAATCAGGACACCTACTGGTTGTGGCATGGATCACAGCAACCGTAAGGAGCGTCGCTCATGGAACTCGAGAAGCCCGTCACACCGCCTAGCCCGGTTCGTGTTCGAGGCGATCTGGACCCCGCGCTGTCGCGGTGGCTGTGGCTGGTCAAGTGGCTACTGGCGATTCCGCACTACGTCGTGCTGTTCTTCCTGCACATCGCGTACGCCGTGCTCACGGTGGTGGCCTTCTTCGCCATCCTGATCACCGGCAAGTACCCGCGGGGACTGTTCGACTTCAACGTCGGCGTCATGCGCTGGGGATGGCGGGTGACTTTCTACGCGCTCTCGGTACTGGGCACCGACAAGTACCCGCCGTTCAGCCTGCAACCGAACGCGGACTACCCGGCCGACCTGGAGATCGACTATCCGGACACGTTGCACCGCGGCCTCGTGCTGGTGAAGTGGTGGCTGCTCGCCATTCCGCACTACCTGATCATCGGAGCGGTGCTCAGCGGCGGCATCGCGGTCGCGGGGAGCGACGGTGACGACTGGGGCGGCGGCTCGATCTCGTTGCTGAGCATCCTGCTGATCGTCGCGTTGATCGGGTTGCTGTTCACGGCGCGCTACCCGCAGGGCATCTACGACTTCGTGATGGGCGTCAATCGCTGGATCGTCCGCGTGCAGGCCTACGCCGGTTTGATGCGGGACGAGTACCCGCCCTTCCGGCTCGACCAGGGCGCTCGCGAATCCGACTGAATTCGATATCGACACCGGATCCGCCCGCCCCGTCAGCGGGCGGATTCGTATATCCGCCGCACCACGTCCTCGATCTCGGGCTCCTCGATCGACAGGTCCCGCACTTCGGCGCGGTCGGACACCGCGGCCAGCAATTGCGCGGCTGTGGTCTGCTCGGGATCGAAGGCCAGTCGCTGCCGCATGCCGTCGCCTTCGGTGCCCAGCAGCTGGGCCGAGGGAAGGTCGTCGAGGTCGGGCGCCGGTTCGGCCAGGTCGACCACCAGCACCCGGCGCGCGCCGACGGTGGCCGCCAGGCCGGTCAGCGACCCGTCGTACACCAAGTGGCCGTGATCCACGACGAGCACACGCTCGCAAAGCCTTTCGATATCGCCCATGTCGTGGGTGGTGAGCAGCAGGGTCGTGCCGCGCTCGGCCCGCTCCGCGCGCAGGAACTCGCGCAGCCGTTGTTTGGACAGCACATCGAGGCCGATCGTGGGCTCGTCCAGGATGACCAACTCGGGCGAATGCAGCAGTGCCGCAGCGACTTCCGCGCGCATGCGCTGGCCCAGCGAGAGCTGGCGCACCGGTGTGTCGAGTGTGTCGGCCATTTCCAGCTGCTCGATCAGCTCGTGCGCGCGCTTGCGCGCGGCGTTCGGCTCCAGCCGGTGGATCGCGGCGAGGATCGAGAACGATTCGCGCAGCGGCAGATCCCACCACAGCTGCGAGCGCTGGCCGAACACCACGCCGATCCGCCCGGCGAGTTCGCGTCGCTGCCGCACCGGATCCAGCCCGCAGGTGCGTACGGTGCCTGCGGTGGGGACCAGGATGCCGGTGAGCATTTTGATCGTGGTGGACTTGCCCGCGCCGTTGGCGCCGATGTAGCCGACGGCGGAGCCCCGCTCGATCCGGACGGTCATCCCGTCGACCGCGGTGAGCGTCTCGCGGCGCCTGCGCCAGCGGCGGCCGTCCTTGCGATACAGGACGAACTGCCTGGTGAGTCCATCCATGTCGATGATCGCCTCGGGGCTGCCGAACCCACCCGTGCTCATCCGCCGCCTCCCTGGTAGTGCCGAGTGCCCGATCGCCACAAACCCAGCGCCAGCAGCCAGACCCACAGCGCCGCCACCGGGGTGAGCCAGGCCAGCCAGGCGGGCAGCAGTGGTGGACCGGGCAGGCCGAGCAGCGCGAGGGTGGGCAGATAGGCGGTGAACGAAACCGGAATCGCGAACCCGAAAAGCAATCGCATGGGTGTGGGGAACAGCGACGCGGGTTGCGTCGCCGCGAACGAGCCGCCGTAGGTGAAACTGTTGGTGAGTTCGGCGCCGTCGATCAGATAGAACTGCAATCCGGCGGCGCAGACGAACACGCCGCCGAACAGCGCGATACCGCCGACGAGCGTGAGTGCCAGCAGTGCGGTCGCGGTCGCGTTCCAGGCGATGTCGTTGCGCGCCGCGCCGGCCACCAGCGCGACGACCGAGACCGAGGCGCGAGCGAACCGCCGCAGGGAGATGTCGCTGGTGATCAGTTGCAGCAGCAGCGGTTGCGGCCGCAGGTGGTAGGCGTCGAGCCGGCCCATCCGAATCAGGACCGGCAGTGTGTCCAGGTGGCCGAAAAGTACCTGGGACAGCGCGAAACTCGTGTTGCTCAGCCCGAACAGCAACAGTGCGCCGTCCAGGTCGAGTCCGCCGAGGACGCGTGCCGTGCGGAAGATCAACCACACTTCGGCCAATTCGACCAGGCCCACCAGGAAAGCGCTCAAAAGCTCACTGGCGAAGGATAACCGGTAACTGCGCTGCGCCCGGATCCTGGAGCGCAACACGGCCACGTAGGGCGTCGACCACGACGCGGTGCGCGGGGGAGCGGTGTCACCCACCCTGCACCTCCAGCCTGCGACGGCCCGCGACCAGCAGCACGCGCCCGGCGATCGCGGTCACCAGCACCCAGAACACCTGGACGCCGACGACCGAGAGCGCTTCCGCACCGGTGATCCGTCCCGAGAGCACGTCGATCGGAGATTGCAGCATCGAGGGAAAAGGCGAGGCCGCCGCGACAGCTGCCAGCCACGACGGGAACATGTGCACCGGTACGAACAGTCCGGCCAGGAACGTGCCCCCGGTGTAGTACAGCACTCGGATGCCGCGGGTTTCCACGACCCAGAACCCGATCAGCACCACGAGGAACCGGCACAGGAACGAAACGACCACCGCCAACATGACACTCAGCGCCCCGAGGAGGTAGGGGGCGAAGCCGACCGGCATCGCCAGCCCGAAGGTGAGGGTGCCCACCAGCACGCTCGGCACTCCGCGCGGCAGGAAGGTGCACGCCGCGCGCCCGAGGTCGTCGGCGAGATAGCCGCATTGGATGTCGACCGGGCGCAGGAAGTCGATCGCGATGTCGCCGTTCTTCACCCGATCGTCCAGCGGTCCCAGCGGTCCCATGAACTGCAACGCGCCGAGCAGGCCCTGCGAGAGCCATACGTAGGCGCCGATGCTGCCCCGGTCGTACCCGCCGAAGTCGCCCGCGGCATCCACCGCCGCGGCGAGGACGGCCGCGCGGACGAACCCGAACACGCAGTTGGTGAACAGCCCCGCGAACATGGCCGCTTTGTATTGCCACTGTCTGCGGAATCCGGCGCCCACAAGCGATGTGTAGAGGACGACGGCGCTGCGAAATCGTTCCCCGACGGCACGCTGTCCGCCCCCCTCCGGTCTGCCGCGCACAAGGAGTCGACTCTACCGGCCCCACTGGGCGCGGGAAAGGCTTCGGCGCTGTTTCAGGGAAAAGGCCACATCCGAGCTCCGCCGGTGTTAGAAACACTCTCACTTCAGATTGTGGAGCGCTCGCGCACGACGAGTAAGGAACGCCGATGACCGTCGCCGAGATGACTGTTTTCGAGGCACTCGAATCGAACGTGCGCGGGTACTGTCGCTGCTGGCCCGCCGTCTTCGACACCGCCAGCGGAGCGTGGTTGCGCGACGAGAACGGCAAGGAGTACCTGGATTTCTTCGCGGGCGCGGGCTCGCTCAACTACGGCCACAACAACCCCGTACTCAAGCGAGCGCTGCTCGACTACATCGCCGGGGACGGCATCACCCACGGGCTGGACATGTCCACCGTCGCCAAGCGGCGGTTGCTGGAAGTGTTGCGCGACAACGTCCTCGCCCCGCGCGGGCTGGATTGGAAAGTCCAGTTCCCCGGGCCGACCGGAGCCAACGCGGTCGAGGCCGCGTTGAAGCTCGCGCGCAAGGTGACCGGGCGGCAGACCGTGCTGAGCTTCACCAACGCTTTCCACGGGATGTCGCTGGGCGCGCTGGCGGTCACCGGGAACGCCGCGAAGCGGTCGGGCGCCGGAGTGTCGCTCGGGCATGCGATGCCGATGCCATACGACGGGTATCTCGGTGTCGCCGACGATCTGCTGTGGATGCGTAAGGCGCTGGATGATCCGTCATCGGGGTTGGACAAGCCCGCGGCGGTGATCGTGGAGACGGTGCAGGGCGAAGGCGGCATCAATGTGGCCCGGGCGGAGTGGTTGCGTGGACTGGCCGAATTATGTTCGGCCCGCGGCATTCTGTTGATCGTCGACGACGTGCAGATGGGTTGCGGCCGTACCGGGCCGTTCTTCTCTTTCGAGGCCGCCGGGATCACGCCCGATATCGTGACGTTGTCGAAGTCGATCGGCGGCTACGGCCTGCCGATGGCGTTGGTGCTGTTGCGACCGGAGCTCGATCAGTGGGCGCCCGGTGAGCACAATGGCACCTTCCGGGGCAACAACGCGGCATTCGTGACGGGGCGTGTCGCGCTCGAGCACTACTGGTCGGACTCCGCACTGGAACTCGCGACCGTCGCCAAGGGAGAGCGGATCGCGCGAGCCCTGAGCGAATTCGTCTCGACCTTCCCCGGAGTCTCGACGCGGGGGCGGGGTTTGGTGCACGGCGTCGTGTTCGAGGACACGTCTCTCGCGGAAAAGGTCGGCCGGGCCGCTTTCGATCGTGGCTTGCTCGTGGAGACGTCCGGTTCGTTGGACGAGGTGATCAAGTTGATGCCGCCCCTGACGATCGCCGACGACGAGATCGACCACGGCATCCGGCTATTGGCGGCAGCGATGGAAGCGGTGTGCGGATAAAGGCTTTCCGTACATGCCCGGCCGTGCCAGCCGGCCGGACCGCCAGCGAAGACACGCAGCAGGCAGTGCGCGGTGACGCCGGTGACCCGCGGCGTCTTCGGCAACTGCCCGAGCAGCAGGGCATCGCTGTCCCGAGAACCGCGGGTGCGGGTGACGCAGACGATCTGCGTGCCGCCCGAGGTGAGGCAGACCCACGAGGTATCCGGCCGCCGGGCCGGCGCATCGGCGACGGCCACCGCCGCGTCGGGGGTCACCTGGACGCGGACGAACCACTCCACCCACCCCAGCCGCCGGGCGTTCGGCAGGCCGACCACCCGTAGTTGCCCGGTGGAACGCAGCCTGCGGTGCCGCCGGGGCGACCGTCTGATCGGACACGCCGAGCACCGCTGCGATACGGCTGAACGGTGCGCGCCCGTCGATGTGCAGCGCGTGCACGATCGCGCTACTCACCGGCGACAGCGTAATGCGGCCATCCGCGACCGAATTCTCATCGTGGGCGTGCTCACCCACCTCGAGGTTCCTGGCCACCTCCGGCGTGCTGCCGTATTTCCTGGCCGGCTGCTCCGAAGCGGTGCCGCAACTCGGTCGCGAAATCGTCGGCGAACTCGGCAGGATCGGCGGAATCACGCCCCCGGACAAGGAAGCCGACCGGCCAATGTTCTTTGGGGTTTGGGCGTCGTACTCGGTGGGTAATACCCCTGTGACCCGTTGTATGTACAGGTCACAGGGGTTGTTGCGCCCCCGGCAGGAATCGAACCTGCGACCTAGGGATTAGAAGGCCCTTGCTCTATCCAACTGAGCTACGGAGGCAGCGGGTTCTACGATGGCCGACATTGGCCGCGCTGTCCAGCGAGTCGATTATAGCGAGCGTCCAGGTGGCCGGATTCTTAGCCTTAGCAACGTTTCAGCCATCCCGAGACAGTAGTGACGCGCCCGTGGTGATCGGGGCCAAGGATATCGGTACAAACCCGACCGGGCCACGGAATACTCGCCGAACTACGCTCAGTCGTATGTCCTCCGCCCCCACCTCGTCCGCCGCTCCCCGAGCCGAGGCCGCTCGGTCGGGGGCGACGTTCGGCACGATCACCGCGCTGGCCGGCGCCATCGCGGCCGTGGTCGCGGCGCTGGTGGTGGGGTTGTCGGCGGCGCAGGCACTGAGCCTGCTCGGCATCCCCGATCCGGGCGCGGCGACCATCTACGGACTGCCCGCGGTCCGGGCGCTCGCCGACCTGTCGGCCGCGCTGACAGTCGGCTCGCTGTTGTTCGCGGCCTTCCTGGTGCCGCCGCAGTCGAACGGGCTGCTGGACGTCGGCGGGTATCGCGCGGTGCGCAGGGCATCGAATTTCGCGGTGGTCTGGGCGTGTTGCGCGGTGCTGCTGGTGCCGTTGACGGTTTCGGACACCACCGGACGGCCGGTGGGGGACGTTCTGCGCCCGCAGGAACTGTGGCAGGCGATCGATCGGATCGAGTTGGCCGGAGCTTGGCGGACGACCGTCGTTTTCGCCCTGATCGTCGCCGTGGGCTGCCGCCTCGCGTTGCGCTGGGGCTGGACTCCGGTCCTGCTCGGGGCCGCGATCGCCACCATGATGCCGCTGGCGTTGACCGGCCATTCCTCCTCGGGCGGGTCGCACGACGTGGCGACCAACAGCCTGATCCTGCATCTGATCTCGTCCACCGTCTGGGTCGGCGGCCTGTTCGCGGTGCTCGCGCACGCCCTGCGCGGCGGTGCGCACACCGACGTCGCGGCCCGGCGTTTCTCGTCGACCGCCACGGTCGCCTTCGCCGTGATCGCGGTCAGCGGCGTGATCAACTCCTGGGTCCGCGTGCCGCTGGACGAGCTGCTCTCCAGCACCTACGGCAGGCTGGTGCTGGCCAAGGCCGCCGCGCTGGCGGTGCTCGGTGTATTCGGTTACCTGCAGCGCCGCGCCTCGTTGCCCGCCTTGGCGGCCGACCCCGGCGACCGGTCGGCCCTGGTGCGGTACGCGGGCGTCGAAGTATTGATCTTCGCCGCGACCATCGGCCTCGCGGTCGGGCTCGGCCGTACGCCGCCGCCACCGCCGGATTCCGTTCCGACGCCGGTCGAAGTGGAGCTGGGCTACAACCTGGCCGGGCCGCCCAGCTTCGCCCGCCTGGCGTTCGACTGGCGGTTCGATCTGATCTTCGGAACGCTGTCCATCGTGCTCGCGGTGCTGTACCTGCTCGGCGTGCGGCGGCTGCGGGCGCGGGGTGACGCGTGGCCGGCCGGGCGGACATTCGCCTGGCTGTCCGGTTGTCTGGTGCTGCTCGTCGCCACCTCTTCCGGCGTCGGCCGGTACTCCCCCGCGATGTTCAGCGTTCATATGGGAGCCCACATGGCGCTGTCCATGCTCGCGCCGATCCTCTTGGCGCTCGGTGGCGCGGTGACGCTGGCGCTGCGTGCGCTGCCCCCGGCCGGCCGCGGTGGCGTGCCCGGTCCACGGGAATGGCTACTGGCCGCGGTGCACAACCCGGTCTCGCGTTTCCTGACCCACCCGATCGTGGCGTCGGCGATCTTCGTCGGCGGCTTCTACGCGCTGTACCTGGGCGGCATCTTCGACGCCTACGCCGACTCGCACGCGGCGCACCTGCTGATGAACGTGCACTTCCTGCTCAGCGGTTATCTGTTCTACTGGGTGGTGATCGGGATCGATCCCAAGCCGAGGCAGGTGGAGCCGTTGACCAAGCTCGCCATGGTGTTCGGCTCGCTGCCGTTCCACGCGTTCTTCGGCATCGCGCTGATGAGCATGACCACGGTGCTCGGCGGCTGGTTCTACCACGGCCTCGGTCTGGGCTGGAACGGCGATCTGCTCGGCGACCAGCGCACCGGCGGCAGCCTCGCGTGGGCGAGCGGTGAGGTCCCCCTGGTGGTGGTGATGCTGGCGTTGCTGATCCAATGGTCGCGCAGCGACCAGCGACTCGCCCAGCGCACCGATCGAGCCGCCGAACGCGACAACGACGCCGCACTCGCCGCACACAACGCGATGTTCGCCGAACTGGCCAAGCGAGATGGAGAAGTGCGTAAGTGAGTGAACGCGCCACCACGGTCTCCCCACACAGAGCGGCCGGGCGGGTGGAACGGTCGCATGTGCGATCCGCACGCAGGCGGCTGGCCGGGCAGATCCGTAAGACGCCGGTCTTCCACACCTCCATCGCGAGCCCGTCCGGTCCCGTCCCGGTGACGATCAAGCTCGAGCACCTCCAGCACGGCGGGACGTTCAAAGTACGCGGCAGCCTCAACGCGCTGCTCGAGTCGGGCGCCGGGATCGATCAGGTGGTGATCGCCTCCGGCGGCAACGCGGGTATCGCGGCGGCGCTGGCCGCGGCGCGGCTCGGGAAATCCTGCACCGTCGTCGTCCCGGAGACGGCGCCGCACACCAAGGTCGCCGCGATGTGGTCGCACGGCGCGGAGGTGCTCTGGCACGGCACCTGCTACGCCGAGGCCTTGCAGCACGCGACCGAGCTGGCCACCGAACGGGGCGCGCTGCTGCTGCACGGCTACGACCTGCCCGCGGTGGTCGCAGGCATCGGTGTGGTGGGGCTGGAACTCGAGGAGCAGGTACGTGGTCGGCCGCCGGTGCTGGCCGCGGTGGGCGGTGGCGGACTGGTCGCGGGCATCGCGGCCGCGGTCGGGCGGCGTCAGCGGGTGATCGGGGTGGAACCCGACGGCGCCGCGATCCTGCGCGCGGCGTTGGCGGCCGAGCGTCCGGTGGACATTGTCGGGTCCGGGATCACCGTCGACTCGCTGGGGCCCACCCGTATCGGCGACATCGCACTCGACGTCGCCCGCCGCCACGGCGTGCGCTCGGTGCTGGTCAGCGACGACGCGATCAGCGCGGCGCGGGAATATCTGTGGCGCGAGTTCCGCATCCTGGTGGAAGTGTCCGGCGCCACGGCGCTGGCCGCAGTGCACAGCGGCGTCTACGTTCCCGCGCCGGACGAGCGACCGGTGGTTGTCCTCTGCGGCGCCAATACCGACGTGGCGGTGTTCTGACCACGCGAGCGTGAAAGCTCGGTCTTCACATTTCGGGAAGTTGTGCACATTCCTGGATCGGATCGCTCGGGTCCGCGAAATCGGCGCACGCTGGAAGTGCCTCCTGGAGGGGGAGGACGTTCCGGGCGGTTCCGGATCCGAATGTGAAGGGGCGTAGCTATGTACGAGGCGAATGCGACCGTGATCGGAACGATCGCCACCCATCCGGTCAAGCGTGATCTGACCAATGGCGAGCAGGTGGTCACCTTCCGGTTGGCGAGCAATTCCCGCCGACTGGACCAGACGTCGGGGCAGTGGGTGGACAACGGCACTCTGTATCTCACCGTCAGCTGCTGGCGCAGGCTGGTGGCAGGTGTCGACGCGTCCCTGCGGCGCGGCGATCCGATCATCGCCTACGGCCAGCTGCGCTCCCACGAGTACCGGAGCAAGGACGGTGTGGAGCGACGGGACCTGGAGATGCGCGCCACCGCGGTCGGACCGGACCTGTCCCGCTGTGTCGCGCACCTGACGCGGCTGTCCGACCTGCCGCCACGGAATACTTCCGCGGTCGCGAGCGCTGAAGGTCAGGTGCCGGTGGGCGGCGCGCCGGGGGAGAATATCGTTGCCGCCGATTCGGCACCTCCGCGCGGCAGCGCGCCCGAGCCGGTCGACGCTTGATCGCATGGCCGGTTTTCGTCCCGGCGGCAGGGTAGCTCTGCTTCGTCCCCCCATCTCTCGCACCGATAGGCTTCACACTTATGGCTGAGTTCATCTACCAAATGAAGAAGGTTCGCAAGGCGCACGGCGACAAAGTCGTGCTCGACGATGTCACCTTGAACTTCCTTCCCGGCGCCAAGATCGGCGTCGTCGGCCCGAACGGCGCGGGTAAATCCAGCGTGCTGAAGATCATGGCCGGACTGGACCAGCCGAACAACGGTGACGCGTTCCTCGCCGCAGGCGCCACCGTCGGGATCCTCCAGCAGGAGCCGCCGCTCAACGAGGAGAAGACCGTCCGCGGCAACGTCGAGGAGGGCATGGGCGAGATCAAGGTGAAGCTGGATCGCTTCAACGAGATCGCCGAGCTGATGGCCACCGACTACTCCGACGAGCTCATGGAGGAGATGGGCAAGCTGCAGGAGGACTTGGATCACGCCGACGCGTGGGACCTGGACTCCCAGCTCGAGCAGGCGATGGACGCGCTGCGCTGCCCGCCGCCGGACGAGCCGGTCACCAACCTCTCCGGTGGTGAGCGCCGCCGCGTGGCGCTGTGCAAGCTGCTGCTGAGCAAGCCCGACCTGCTGCTGCTCGACGAGCCGACCAACCACCTGGACGCCGAGAGCGTGAACTGGCTCGAACAGCACCTGGCGCAGTACCAGGGCGCCGTGCTCGCGGTCACCCACGACCGGTACTTCCTGGACAACGTCGCCCAGTGGATTATGGAGCTGGACCGTGGTCGCGCCCACGCGTACGAGGGCAACTACTCCACCTACCTGGAGAAGAAGGCCGAGCGGCTCGAGGTGCAGGGCAAGAAGGACCAGAAGCTGCAGAAGCGGCTCGAGGAAGAACTCGCCTGGGTCCGTTCCGGCGCCAAGGCCAGGCAGGCCAAGAACAAGGCCCGTCTGGGCCGGTACGAGGAGATGGCGGCTGAGGCCGAGAAGATGCGGAAGCTGGACTTCGAGGAGATCCAGATTCCCGCGGGCCCGCGCCTGGGCAACGTGGTGGTCGAGGTCGAGCACTTGGACAAGGGCTTCGGCGACCGTCAGCTGATCAAGGACCTGTCGTTCACCCTGCCGCGTAACGGCATCGTCGGCGTGATCGGGCCCAACGGCGTCGGTAAGACCACGCTCTTCAAGACCATCGTGGGGCTCGAGTCGCCGGACAGCGGCGAGGTGAAGGTCGGCGAGACGGTCAAGCTGAGCTACGTCGACCAGAATCGTGCCGGCATCGACCCCAAGAAAACTGTCTGGCAGGTGGTCTCCGACGGTCTCGACTACATCGAGGTCGGCCAGCAGGAAATGCCGTCACGCGCCTACGTGAGCGCGTTCGGCTTCAAGGGCCCCGACCAGCAGAAGCCGGCGGGCGTTCTGTCCGGCGGTGAACGTAACCGGCTGAACCTGGCGATGACGCTCAAGCAGGGCGGCAACCTGATCCTGCTGGACGAGCCGACCAACGACCTCGACGTCGAGACCCTCGGCTCGCTGGAGAACGCGCTGGAGAAGTTCCCCGGCTGCGCCGTGGTCATCTCGCACGACCGCTGGTTCCTGGACCGCACCTGCACCCACATCCTCGCGTGGGAGGGCGACTCCGACAACGAGGCCAAGTGGTTCTGGTTCGAGGGCAACTTCGAAGCGTACGAAGCCAACAAGGTCGAGCGGCTCGGCCCGGAAGCGGCCCGCCCGCACCGGGTTACGCACCGCAAACTCACCCGCGGCTGAGTTCGGCGGCGTAGGCGGGTGCACGGTGCGGCCGCACCCGCCCTACGTGCCCGCACTGCCTGGATGCTGTGGCCGGGCGAGGACGACACCGCCGCGAAAGCCCGGATTTCGGCGGACCCGCACGGTTCGACTTCGGGCGGCGCAGGACCTCGCCTGTGGAAGGCCCCGGTTGGCGGTGCTTGCTGGGGGCCATTGGGGGCAAGACAGGGACATGGGACGCATATGTTCCCGGGGTGGGTCACCCGGGTGCAGTTCGCACCGCGCCGCGTAAACCTGTTCGGCCTGGCCGGTGAGCGGGGAAGGGCTCCGACTGTCCGGGGCGCCTTCACCGCCGCTGGATCTGGTGATGGCGAGGTTTCTCCTTGCCAGGGTGCCCGCTGCCGGGCACGAGCGAGCGGGCGCTGCCTGGCATTTGCTGGTGTGCGATGCGGAGCGGTTGAGCCCGGAATTCGGGTCGAGAGCTGGGGGTGACGGCCGCGGTGGGGTGGCGCGAAAAGTCTTTCCGGGGAACGCGGAACAGGAGTGACACCTACCCGCGCGTAGCTCGCTAGGGTGGGAGTCGTGAATGCGCAGGCGCAGTTCGAGCAATCGGTGGCTTCGACCGCCGACGCGGTGGTCGAGCTGACCCGAGGTACCGGTGCGGCGCCGCTGCCGCCACGGATACGACCTGTCGCGCTCACCTGACGTTCGCGGGTCCGACTTCTGTGCTGTGCCCGAGGTTGTCGCGTGTGATCTCGGCACACGAGCGGCGAACTCCGCCGCCGTGGTGAACCACCGGATGTGGAAAAGGAATTCACCCACGCGTCATCGGCGCACAGTTACTCTCGGACCGGCGTCACTTTGTTACGGAACCGATATCCGAGGGAGTTGGCGAAAAATGACCGTCTCGTCCGAATTGTCCAGCGCGGCGTGGGCCGCGGGTTTGCCGCAGTCACTGCGCGGCGAACTCGCGACGCTCGAGGAGGCGTACTTCCGCCACGTCGACGCGGGCGATGTGGACTGTGCGATCACCGGCATCACCCAGATCTTCCGAAGGCACTTGGAGTTGGCGGTGATGCGCCGCCCCGGTCGCGCCCTGGTGCGGGTGTACCACCCGGACGACGGCTCCGGAATCGGTGCGGCGGTGCAGATCGTCACCGATGACATGGCGCTGCTGGTCGAGTCGATCAGCTCGTCGCTGAGCCGGATCGGCGTCAGCGTCAGCGAGATCATCCACCCGATCTTCGAGGTCGAGCGGGACGAGGAGGGGCGGCTGACGCACGCCGCCGCGCACGAGGTGGACGGCACCGGCGGGGCGGGACTGCGGGAGTCCTGGATGCACGTGCAATTGCACCCGTCGACCAGTGCGGCGCTGCTGGCCAAGGTCGAATCCGCGGTGCCGGACGTCGTGGACGACGTGCGTCAGGTGATCGGCGACACCGAGGCCATCGAAGACGTGCAGAGCAGACTGGCCGACGATCTCGAATCGGCCGCGCAATCCGGGTCCGCGCCGTTCCAGCCGACCGAACTGACCGACACCGCTCACTTGCTGCGCTGGCTGGCCGGGGGGAACTTCACCCTGCTGGGCTACGCGCGCTACCGGCTGAGCGCCGACCAGGGCCGCGAGATGTCCACCGTCGTGCCCGAGACCTGCCTCGGCGTGCTTCGGCCCGACGTGGGCACCGACTTCCACGTGCCGGTCAACGGCGGTGACCGTCCGCTGCTCACACTGACTCAGGGGCTGGTCCCCGCCACCGTGCATCGTGCGGTGTATCCCTACTTCGTCGGTGTCGCCGATTTCGACGCCGACGGAACCATCGTCGGTGAACACCTGTTCATCGGCGTCTTCACCGTCACCGCCGTGCACGAGAACGTTCTGGACATCCCGGTGATCGAACGCCGGGTCCGTTCGGCGATCGAGGAGAGCGGATTCGACCTGGACTCGTTCTCCGGTCAGGCCATGCTCGAGGTCATCCAGTCCTTCCCGCGCACCGAGCTGTTCTCCGCCGATGCCGAGACGCTGCGCCGCACCGCCACCGCCGTGCTGAGCGTCAGCCTGCGGCGTCAGGTGCGCCTGTTCCTGCGCGCGGACACCTACGGCCGCTATGTCGCCTGCCTGGTCTATCTGCCGCGTGACCGGTACACCACCCGCGCGCGGCTCGAGATGCAGGAGATCCTGGTCCGCGAACTGGGTGGCGTGTCCATCGACTATTCCGCGCGGGTGGGCGAAAGCGATTTGGCGCGAGTGTATTTCACCGTGCGCATGCCGGAGGCCGAGTTCGGTGTCCCGCGTCGTACGCCGCCCGGCGCCGATACCTCCGAGCCCACCCGGCTGCGCTTGCAGAACATGCTCGCCGAGGCCACCCGCACCTGGGAGGACCGGCTGAACGACGAGGTGAGCACGTCGACGGTGCTCGATCCCGCGGTGGTGCAGCGATACGCGGAGGCCTTCCCCGAGGGTTACAAACAGGATTTCGCCGCGGCCCGCGCGCTGCGGGACATCGTGCGCCTGGAACATTTGCGAGACGGCGTCATCGATCAATATCTGTACCGGAAGCCGGATTCGGCGCCGGGCTCGTGGCGTTTCACGCTCTACATCGGTGGTAGCGGCATCTCCTTGAGCCAGGTGCTTCCGCTGTTGCAGAGCCTCGGTGTGGAGGTGGTCGACGAGCGGCCGTACCAGATCGCGCTGGAGGCGGCGGCGGACGGCACCGGCGGTGAGCGGTGGATCTACGACTTCGGCTTGCTCGCCCGCCCGGAGCTGCTGCGCAGTTCGCTCGATCGCGATCTGGACGCCGAACTGCTCGAGTCCTCCAAACGCGCCGATGTGCTGGCGGCGGAGGTGCGCGGCCTGCGGGAACGGTTCGTGGAAGCCTTCGCGGCCATGTGGTACGGCCGCGCGGAGGCGGACGGGATGAACGAGCTCGTGCTGCGTGCCCGTTTGCCGTGGCGGGCCGTGTCGATTCTGCGCACCTACGCGAAGTACTTGCAGCAGGCCGGTTTTCCGTACAGCCAGGCCAACATCTGCCGTGTGCTGCTAACCTATCCGGATATCGCGCGCCTGTTCGTCGACCTGTTCGCGGCGCGCTTCGATCCCGACACCGTCTCCGCCGAGCAGGCCGCGGAACTGGAGACCCAGGTGCGCGGGCGGATCGACGAGGTGGTCAGCCTGGACGCGGACCGCATCCTGCGCGCGATCCTCGGCCTGGTCAAAGCGACGCTGCGGACCAACTTCTACGTGACCGACGCGGAAGGCAAACCGCGCGACTTCGTGTCGGTGAAGGTCGAGCCACGGGAGATCGCCGAACTGCCCAGGCCGAAGCCGCAGTTCGAGATCTTCGTGTACTCGCCGCGGGTGGAAGGCGTGCACCTGCGCTTCGGCTCGGTCGCTCGTGGTGGTTTGCGGTGGTCGGACCGGTTGGAGGACTTCCGCACCGAGATTCTCGGTCTGGTCAAGGCGCAGGCGGTGAAGAACGCGGTCATCGTGCCGGTCGGCGCCAAGGGCGGTTTCGTGGTCAAGCAGCCACCGGCAGCCACCGGCGATCCGGTCGCGGACCGGCAGGCGCTTGGCGCCGAGGGCGTGGCCTGCTATCGCACGTTCATTTCCGGTCTGCTGGACGTCACCGACAACGTCGATCGCGCGAGCGGGAAGGTACTGCCCCCGGCCCGGGTCGTGCGGTGTGATGGTGACGACACCTATCTGGTGGTGGCCGCGGACAAGGGCACCGCGACGTTTTCCGATATCGCCAACGACGTGGCTCAGAGTTATGGCTTTTGGTTGGGTGATGCGTTCGCTTCCGGTGGTTCGGCGGGTTATGACCACAAGGCGATGGGCATCACCGCCAAGGGTGCGTGGGAAAGTGTCAAGCGGCACTTCCGTGAGATGGAGATCGATACCCAGACCCAGGACTTCACGGTGGTCGGTGTCGGTGACATGAGTGGTGATGTGTTCGGCAACGGCATGTTGTTGTCCGAGCACATTCGTCTGGTGGCCGCGTTCGACCACCGCCACATCTTCCTCGACCCGATTCCCGACGCGGCGCGTTCCTACCAGGAACGGCAGCGGATGTTCGCGTTGCCGAGGTCGTCGTGGGCGGACTACGACACGTCGCTGATCAGCCCCGGTGGCGGTGTGTGGGATCGCACCGTGAAGGCCGTGCCGATCAGCCCGCAGGCCAGGGCGGCTCTCGGCCTGGGCGACGACGTCGTATCGCTGTCGCCGCCCGAGCTGGTTCGCGCGATCCTGCTCGCTCCGGTGGATCTGTTGTGGAACGGCGGTATCGGCACCTACATCAAGGCGAGCACCGAGACCAACGCCGAGGTGGGCGACAAGTCCAACGACGCGGTCCGGGTCAACGGGAATCAGTTGCGGGTCAAGGTGATCGGCGAGGGCGGCAATCTCGGCGCCACGGCGCTGGGCCGCATCGAGTTCAACCGCAACGGCGGCAAGATCAACACCGACGCGCTGGACAACTCGGCGGGCGTGGACTGCTCCGACCACGAGGTCAACATCAAGATCCTGCTCGACGCGGTGGTCTCCGGCGGTCAGCTGCCGCCGGACGAGCGCAACCCGCTGCTGGCCTCCATGACCGACGAGGTCGCTCAGATGGTCCTGCAGGACAATGTGGCGCAGAACTTCCTCATGGGCATCTCGCGCACCGAGGCGCCGCACATGCTCAGCGTGCAGATGCGGCTCATCGAGGAACTCGAACAGCGTCGCGGCCTGGACCGCGAACTCGAGGCGCTGCCCTCGGACCAGGAGATGAAGCACAGGCTGGAGGAGAACGCCGGACTGGCCTCGCCCGAGCTGGCCAATCTCATGGCGCACGTGAAGCTCTCGCTCAAGGCCGATCTGCTCGACTCCGACCTGCCCGACAGTCAATACTTCGCCGCGCGGCTGCCGGAGTACTTCCCCACGCCGCTGCGCGACCGGTTCGGAGCGGCGATCAAACGCCACCGGCTGCGCCGGGAGATCGTCACCACCATGATCGTCAACGAGATGGTGGACTACGGCGGCATCACCTACGCGCACCGGTTGAACGAAGAGGTCGGCGCCACCACCACCGACGCGGTGCGCGCCTTCGCCGCGGCGAGCGGAATCTTCGACCTGGACGAACGATGGGCGCGAATCCGCGCCTGCGACGCGCCGACCCCGGTGCGTGACCTGCTCGAACTGGAGACGAAGCGGACCCTCGACCGGGCGTCCCGGTGGCTGCTGAGCAATCGCCCGCAGCCGATCGCGGTGGGCTCCGAGATCAGCCGGTACCGCGCCGACGTGCGGCAACTCGCTCCCAAGGTGCCGGGATGGCTGCGCGGGCACCACGTGTTCTCGCTCACCGACCGGTCCGCCGAGTTGATCGCTCGCGGTGCGCCGACCGACCTCGCCACCGAGGTGTTCGGTCTGCTCCACCTCTTCCCGCTGCTGGACATCGTTGACATCGCCGATATCACCGACCGGGACGGCGACGAGGTCGGGTCGCTGTACTACGCGCTCAACGACCACCTCAAGATCGACTGGCTGCTGCAGGCGGTCAGCCACCTCGAACGCGGCGACCGCTGGCACGCGCTGGCGCGGCTCGCGCTGCGCGACGACATGTACGGGTCGCTGCGTTCGCTCACGCTCGACGTGCTCTCCGGCGGCGACCCCGAGGAGACGGCGGACGAGAAGATTGCATACTGGGAGTCGAAGAATCAGTCCCGCCTCGGCAGAGCCAGGGCGGCGCTGTCGGAATTGTTCGAGTCCGGAACCCACGATCTCGCCACGTTGTCGGTTGCAGCGCGGCAAGTGCGGAGCATGGTGAGCGGGGTGGGCGCTCAATCGGAGGTACCACGTTGACGAGTTCGGTGAGGGGCAGCGGGAAGGCCGCGGGCAGCCTGGTGCTGCCCAAGCGGTTCCACGCCAAGGTGGATGTCAGGTGGTCGGACATGGACGTGTTCCAGCACGTCAACCATGCCCGGATGGTGACGCTGCTGGAAGAGGCGCGCATTCCGTGGCTGTTCGAGGACGGCCGCCCGACCGCACCGCTGCGCGAGGGGTGCGTCCTCGCCGATCTGCGTGTCCGCTACCGCGGTCAATTGCGGCACGAGGACACGCCGCTGGACATCGCCATGTGGATCGAGCAGCTGCGCGCGGTCGACTTCACCATCGGCTACGAGGTGCGGGCGGCGGGCGCGCTGCCCGACTCGCCCGCGGCCGTGGTGGCGTCCACGCAGATCGCGGCGTTCGACATGCGGGCGCAGCGGTTGCGCAGGCTCACCGACGCCGAGCGTGATTACCTGTCCGAATGGATGGACTGAGCGACCGCGTCGGTGGTGGCGGAGTGCTGACGGCGGAGCGGCCGTGATGGCGGAACAACGAGTGCTGCATGTGCCCGATCCGGCGGAGCGGGAGAATCTCGCGACGTTTCTGACCAGGGCCGTGCGGCTGGACCCCGGGGCGGTGGTGCGCCTGCGCCGCCGCGGGGAGAAATACGTCTCGGCCTGGGTGGCGACGGGTTTCGAAGCGCTGGTGATGCGCACCGTGGTCGCCGAACTCGGCGTCGACGACGTGACGGTCGGCGCCGATCTCGTGCTGGCCGGTTCGGCCGGTGGCAGTCCGATCGACCTCGGGTATTCGATGGACTCCGCGTGGCGCGGCGCACTGCCGCCCATGGACGGTTTCGCGCACGTCGACGACGTGCCCGCACGCACCCTGGTCGAGCTCGCCGAGCAGGGTGCGCAGCTGGCGAAGGAACACGGCAGCGGCCACGGCCCGCCCGCCTCGTTGCTCGATCAGGCGGTGCTGACCGTGTCCGGCGCGGGCACCCGGGTGCAGGTGCCGATGCGCGTCGTCTTCGCGCTCACGGCGATGGATTTCATCCCGCACTCGGGGGAGAAGGCCGACCCTCGCCGTATCCCAGCCGCCGAGATCGTCCGTGTTCGCGCGACCAGAACCTGGCTGCGGCTCGACGCTCGCTACGGCTCGGTCGCGCGTCGGCTCGGCGGTGGAATTCCTCTGCTACCGCGTTGATCGCGTCGCTCGATGGTCGTCGCCGGGTGCGGCGCCCGATCCGCGCGGGAGGGCGGTCCGCCGGGGACCATCGCTACCGATCACCATTCGGATGAGGTCGCGGGGCTCGGCTGCTCCGCTGCCCTCCTCACGAAGTGCTGGTGCGTTCATTCCTGCTCGCCCGCGATCCGCGGTAGGCGACCCACGTCTCCCGCTATGGAGGACAAGGCCCTACAGCCGCGTCGGGCCGGTTTCCGTAGTGCGAACTGCGTTTTCCGTTGGTTTTGACGGGATTGGTGCCGAGCGCATGCCGCTCCGGCCGCGGCGGTGCGAAGCCGTCCGAACGCGCGCTGTATCGCTCCGTCGCGTGAGTCGCCGGGTGACGATGACGGCCAGTTCTTTTCGCTGCCACTGGATGGCTGCCAATGCGGGCCGCAGACTGTGAACCCGAGTAGCACAGGCGGGCTCGGATGCGATCGATGAGACAGGCGGCGCCGTCGGCAGGAGGGGACGGCGCCGCCTCCTTCTGCGGGCACGGTGCCGCTCAAGAGACGCCGAGGTAGCGGAGGGCTGCTGTCGTCGCGGCTGCGGCGAGGATGACCAACAGAATGGGGCGTCGGAACCACGCGACGAGTCCACCCGCGAAAACGCCTGCTGGCACGGCGAATCCGAGGTCTGCGGTGCCCAGCGGCAAGGTGGTGACGGCCACGAGCGCGGTGAGCAATACGACGGCGCCGATCTCCAGCAGCCACACCACACGTGCGGGAAGGCGCACTCGGTCGCGGAGTGCGGGTCCGGCCCAGCGGAACGCGTAGGTGCCCGCGGCGAGAGCGACGACTCCGGCGGCCAGCATCACGCCGCTCCCCGCGCGGTCGCTGGCAGAGGCTTTCGCCGCGCCGCGACCAGCACCCCGGACAGGGCGAGCAGCACCGGCAGCCCCGTGGGCAGGAACGGAGCGCTCACCAGGGCGATCGCGGTGCCGACACCCACCGCGGCGAGGGTGGTCCGGTCACGCAGCGCGGGCAACACCAGCGCGAGCAGGACCGCGGGGAACACCGCATCGAGTCCGAGCGCCGAGGTGTCGGTGACCACCGAGCCGATCAGCGCTCCGACGGCGGCGCCGCCGGGCCAGGCGAGCAGCACCCCAGCGCCGGTGATCCAGTAGGCCGCCCGTCTGCGTGGCGCGTCGGGCTGCGCGATGGTCATCGCGACGGACTCGTCGTTCATCAGATGAACACCGAGCGAGCGGCGCCAGCCCGTGCCGACCGCGTCGGGAACCGACAGCCCGTACGGCACGTGCCGCGCGTTCACCAGCAGTCCCGCCAGCACCGCCGCGATCGGGTTGCCGCCCGCGGCAACGATCCCGAGAAACAGAAACTCCGAGCTCCCGGCCAGCACCACGCACCCGAGCAGCACCGGCAGCCAGACCGGAAAGCCCGCCGCGACCGCGGTCGCCCCATAGGAAATCCCGATCACACCGACGGCGAGGCACACCGCCCCGATCCCGAGCAGCGCATTCCGATCGAGTGTTCGCCATATCGAACGCATGTAGCTTATAGTGAACATGACGCCGCACTTCGTCAACATGGTTTCCCGGCGAGAGCTCCGAAGGGGCACGCGCTCCGAACATGTCCGCGCCGCAGCCGCCCAGCACTCCAGCGCAACCACAACACCACAACACCACGGCATAATCGCGGCACACGCAGCGCCGAAGGCGCTGCAAAACAAGCAGAGGTGGGAATGACGCAGCAGGACGCGACGACAACACCACAGGCGGTGATCGCCGCCGCGCTGCGCCGCGAGCGCACCCGGGCCGGACTCTCGTTGAGCGAGGTCGCCGGCCGGGCGGGTATCGCGAAATCCACTCTGTCGCAATTGGAATCGGCAACGGGGAATCCGAGCCTGGAGACCTTGTGGGCGTTGTGCGTCGCCCTGGACATGCCGTTCTCCCGATTGCTCGACCCGCCGCGCCCGAACGTGCACGTCATCCGCGCCGGTGAGGGGCCGGTGGTGGCGGCCGAGCAGTCGGAGTACCGGGCGACGCTGCTGGCGGCCGGGCCGGCCAGTTCCCGCCGCGACCTGTTCCGCATCACCGCGGAACCGGGGCATGCGCGGCGATCGGATCCGCATAGCGTCGGTGTGGTCGAGCACGTCTTGCTCGCCGAAGGGCGCGCGCTGGTCGGCCCCGTCGACGCGCCCGTCGAACTACACCCGGGCGACTACATCGCCTACCCGGGTGACCAACCGCACGTGTTCGAGGCACTGGCGTCGCCGACCTGGGCGACGCTGGTGGTGGAGTACACCTGATCGGTCAGGCGGCGCCTTCGTCGAGATACTGCAACCACACGGGGTCGAGTTCGGCGGTAGTGGACAGCAGGCGCCAGTGCGGGCCCTTCGGGGAGACCAGCGGGGCGCGCAGCGTCCAGCCCAGCTCGCTGAGCAGTTTGTCGGCTTTGCGATGGTTGCAGGGCGCGCAACTGGCGACGCAGTTCTCCCAGGAATGTTCCCCGCCGCGGCTGCGCGGGATGACGTGGTCGATGGTCTCGGCCTTGCCGCCGCAGTAGCCGCAGCGGTAGCGATCCCGGTGCATGAGCGCGGCGCGGGTCATCGGCACCCTGGCGCGATACGGAACGTGCACGTAGGTGCGCAGGCGGATCACCGAGGGAATGGCCACCGACGTATCGGCGGAGTGCACTACCGGCCCTTCGTCGTTGTGGTGAACGGCGTCGGCCTTGTCGCAGATGAGGAGGACGATCGCGCGGCGCGCGGACAATGCGGTGAGCGGCTCGTAGGTGGCGTTCAACAGCAACACCCTGGTCTTGAGCCAGTTCGTGCCCTCGGCGGGCGGGGCGGTCGGGCGGGGTCCGTGGTCGTGATGGCCACGATGTCCACCCGGATATCGTTCGGACACGATGTGCAGCGGAGTAGCCCCCGACCCACGATTGTGGACGTCGGCGGGCTGGAGTTGTCGGTGCGCTCGCGCCTCATGTGATCGGGCGCCGTGCCGCTGCTTCATCTCGACCTCGATTTCATGATTGGCAGGATCATGTGGTATCTGCAAAGCAGAGACTGTCCCCCAGTTGACCATGGAATGTCGGGCATTGCACGGTGATTTTCGACAATGTCCGGTTAACTGTGGCTGAAGTGCCATTCCGGCGCGATGTTCCGGTTGCCGATCGGCGGCGCAAGGGCGGTGCGGCGGCGGTGCCCGGGCGCGGGCACAATGGACAGCGGCGCATCCGGTGAAGCGAGAGGGTCTATGACTTCGGGCGAGCAAACGGCGACGTCGTTCTACGAGGCGGTCGGTGGGGCGGAGACGTTCCGGCGGCTCGTCGCGACGTTCTATCGCGAGGTGGCCGCCGACGAGGTGCTGCGCCCGCTGTATCCGGAGGAGGATCTCGGTCCGGCGGAGCGTCGTTTGCGGATGTTCCTGGAGCAGTATTGGGGCGGTCCGCGCACTTACTCCGACGAGCGCGGTCATCCCCGCTTGCGCATGCGGCACATGCCGTTCACCATCGGGCCGATCGAGCGGGACGCGTGGCTGCGGTGCATGCGTATCGCGGTCGCCGAGATCGAGCCGGAAACGCTCGACGACGAGCACCGTAAGGCGCTGCTCGACTACCTGGAAATGGCTGCCAACTCTTTGGTGAACGCCCCGTTCTGACCGCGGCGCCGCACCGCGGCGCTGGTGTGTTTTCTACCGCGTTGTGGTGGCGAAATATTCGCTGGTGCACAGCGGGTGACGTGGCGGTTGCGCGCGAGAAGCGGAGCGGAGCAGCGTTTTTCGCCTGTGCGGATGTCCGTGCTAAGTATTTGCCCGTCATTCGAAACTGTGTGCCGGGAGAAAGCTTCGCATCGAAACTTTGGCACTATTGCGGATGTGAGTGATGCACCAGCCTTAACGGCGCCGGTAGATCGCACCACGCAGTCGTGGTGGCGGTCGGCCGTGTTCTACCAGGTTTATCCGAGATCTTTCGCGGACTCGAGCGGAGACGGGGTCGGCGATCTCGGGGGAGTCCGGGACAAACTGGGCTACCTCGAACTGCTCGGCGTCGACGCGCTGTGGATCTGCCCCGTGATGCGTTCGCCGATGGCCGATGGTGGCTACGACGTTGCCGATCCCCGCGACATCGATCAGCTCTTCGGCGGTCTCGCCGCGATGGACGCGCTGATCGCCGAGGCGCATGCCCGCCGGATCAAGGTCACCATGGACCTGGTGCCCAATCACACCAGCGACCAGCATCCGTGGTTCCGCGCGGCGCTGGCGGCGGCTCCCGGCAGCCCGGAGCGCGATCGATACATCTTCCGCGACGGCCGCGGCCCCGGCGGCGCCGAGCCGCCGAACAACTGGCCGAGCATCTTCGGCGGCCCCGCTTGGACCAGGATCACCGAACCCGACGGCACCCCCGGCCAGTGGTACCTGCACATCTTCGCCCGTGAGCAGCCCGACCTGAATTGGGCCGACCCCGAGGTCGCCGCCGATTTCGAGCAGACGCTGCGGTTCTGGCTCGACCGCGGGGTGGACGGATTCCGGATCGACGTCGCGCACGGCATGGCCAAACCCGACGGTCTGCCCGACATGCCCGAGCTGTCCGTCTCGGCCCTGCTCGCGCACGACGACAGCGACCCGCGGTTCAACAATCCCGCCGTGCACGACATCCACCGCCGGATCCGCAAGGTGGTCGACGAGTACCCGGACGCGGTCACCATCGGTGAGGTGTGGGTGAACGACAACACCCGCTTCGGCGAGTACGTGCGTGCCGACGAACTGCACCTGGCGTTCAACTTCCGCCTCGCGGAATCGGCGTTCGACGCCGACGCGGTGCGTGACGCGATCGACAACTCGCTGTCCGCCGTAGCACCGGTCTTCGCCGTGCCCACCTGGACGTTGTCCAACCACGACATCGAGCGTGAGGTCACCCGCTACGGCGGCGGTGCGCTCGGCGTCGCGCGGGCGCGTGCGATGATCCTGCTGGAACTGGCGCTGCCGGGCGCGGTGTTCATCTACAACGGCGCCGAGCTGGGGCTGCCCAACGTCGACGACCTGCCGGACGATGTCTTGCAGGATCCGGTGTGGGAGCGCTCCGGCCACACGCAGCGGGGCCGCGACGGCTGCCGAGTGCCGCTGCCCTGGGAGGGTGCCGCGCCGCCGTACGGGTTCACCACCGGGACACCGTGGCTGCCGATTCCGGGCGACTGGGCGTCGCTGACCGTCGAAGCGCAACTCGAGGAGTTGGGGTCGACTCTGTCGCTGTATCGCCTGGCGCTCGAACTGCGCGCGCTGCGGCCGGAGTTCGCCGGGGACCGCATCGAGTGGTACGGCAGCCCGGCGGGTTGTCTCGCCTTCCGCCGGCCGGGGGGACTGGTCTGCGTGCTCAACGCCTCGGACGCGCCCATCCAGCTACCGCCGGGAGACGTGCTGCTGGCCAGCGCGCCGACCGACGGAGGCCAGCTGGCGCCGAACGCGACCGCCTGGTTGGTCTGAGGCGCGCCGGAAAGTCCCAGCTCGGAGCCGATGCAATCGACACGGAGGGCGATCCGGCTCGACCGGACGGAGAACTACTACAGAGGATCGTCTACCTTTGATCCGTGAGCATTCTCGAGACAGTGCTGATCTTCGCCGGCATACCGCTGGTGATCTACGGCATCATCGCCGGATTGTCGTTCCTCGGTAAGCCGCTGCCTGGCGAGAAGCCGGTCCACTTCGCCCTCGGCCAGAAGTGGACCGCGTCGCCGGTGCTGTGGAGTGCCACCGAAGAGGTGATCGGCTCGGGTCACCATTTCGCGGAAACGCCGCATGAGCAGCATGCGGCCATCGAGTCCACCGCGGTGGAGCTGATCGGAGGACGGGCAAGTGGCAGGTTCTAAGTGGCCCGCGGTGGTCGAAGCCGATTTGCCGCACGGATACGCGATCACCAGCAGCGGACGCGTCTCCGGCGTGCACGAGGCAGGCGACGTGTTCAAGGAAGCGCCGTTCAACGACGTAGAGCGGCTCACCATGGACAACGTGCTCACCGAGGCGACCCGCGCGACGAAGGTGCGCTTCAACGTCTACATCGGCGATCTGGGCGAGGACCCGGCCGCGTCCGCGGACGCGATCTTCCCGGGCACGCCCGAGGCGGCGCACTCGGTGCTCATCGCCGTCTCGCCCAACGAGAAGGCGATCGAGGTGCGCTCGGGCCGGGCGGTCGCCGACCGTGCGAACGATCGCGTCTGCCAGCTCGGCGTCACCGCCGCGCTGAGCTCGTTCCGGCAAGGCCAGTTGATCGACGGCGTGGTCTCGGCCGTCCGCGTGATGGCCGCCGCCATCGGCAGGTAGTTGCCTCGTCCGCAGCGCGCTATGGCGTTGCGTGTTCGCGGCCCTTTTGTGGCTCGAAAGACGGGGTAGGCCGCTGTGGTTGCGTAGGGCAGTGGCTGCCGTAAGTCCGGCGCGTCCACCTGAAAGGGTGGACGCGCCGATTTTCGTTTACGGCTGTGCGTCGAAGGCGCGGGCCCGCAGCGAGCGTTCGATGCCCGCCTTGCCCTCGCTGACCAGCCGGCGCAGCGCCGGGGGATGATCCCCGGCCAGGAACTTGTCGGCGACGGCCACCGCGTCCTCGCTGATCGCCCAGTGCGGGTAGAGGCCGACCACCACGGTCTGGGCGACCTCGCTGGAACGACGCTCCCAGACGCCGGGCACCTCGGCGAAATACCGCTCCACGTAGGAGGCGAGCAGCTCACCCTGCCCGGCGGGCGCGAAGCCACCGACGATCGAGCGGGCGGTGATGTTGGGTACCGAATCGTCGCCCATCACCGTCGCCCACGCCTGCTCCTTCACCTCGGCGATCGGACGCGCCGTCGCTGCGGCGGCCGCCTGCCGCCTGCCCGCGGCCGTGGGGTCGTTGGCCAGCTCCGCATCGATGACCGGAGTGTGCAGCCCCTCGGCGTCGATCTCGCCCGCCGCCGCGAGCGCCGACACGATCCGCCAGCGCAGGTCGGTATCGACCACCAGGCCGGGCAAACCGACCCTCGCCGGATCGCCGTCGCGCAGTTCGCTCAGCACCTCGGTGTGCCAGGCCGACAACTTCGCGGCGGTCAGCGCGTTGACGAAGGCCAGCTGGTGGTCGGAGCCGGGTTCGGCTTCGCGCGCCAGCTCCAGCAGCCTGTTCGCGTATTCCGGCCAGCCGGTGGTCGCGGCCCATTCCGGCTCGGCGTAGCTGCCCAGCGCGGTGTTGGCCTGCATCAACAGCCGTTGCACCACACCGATCTCGCTCTCCGCGCCGACACCACGCTCGACCAGCGCGACGAAATCACGGGCGCGGAACTCGGCCTGGCGCGTCATCTCCCAGGCCGCCGACCAGGCCAGCGTGCGCGGCAGCGGCTCCGCGATGTCGGCGATGCGGTTGACCAGCACGTCGAGCGAACCGGCATCGAGGCGGATCGAGCAGTAGGTGAGGTCGTCGTCGTTGACCAGCACGAACTGGCCGCGCGGCACGCCGGCCAGCTCGGGTACC
Organism: Nocardia sp. NPDC004718; assembly: GCF_053601535.1. Lineage (NCBI taxonomy): Bacteria > Bacillati > Actinomycetota > Actinomycetes > Mycobacteriales > Nocardiaceae > Nocardia > Nocardia sp. NPDC004718. The sequence continues at coordinate 24,362 of NZ_JBSGCA010000038.1, read as the reverse complement.
TCGGTGCGTTCGGCGGCGTCGAGGTCGAGCTCGACGCGCTTGGTGCGCACCAGTTTTCCGTCCTCGTCGTCGTAGACACCGACCGCGAGACGGTGCACGCGCCGCTCGCCCGCGCCCGGCTGTGCCCCCTCCTGCACGACCGCGAAGGAGGTGAACCTGCCCTCGGCGTCCACCTCGAAGTCGGGGCGCAGGATGTTCAATCCGGTGGTCTTGAGCCACTGCGCACCCCAGGTGGACAGGTCGCGGCCGGACGACTTCTCCAGCGCCGACAGCAGATCATCGAAGGTGGCGTTGCCGTAGGCGTGGTCGGCGAAGTACGCGCGCAGGCCCGCGAGGAACGGCTCCAGCCCGACATACGCGACGAGCTGCTTGAGGACGCTGGCGCCCTTGGCGTAGGTGATGCCGTCGAAGTTGACCTCGACCGCGGCGAGATCGGGGATGTCCGCGGCGATCGGGTGGGTGGAGGGCAGCTGGTCCTGCCGGTAGGCCCAGGACTTCTCCACGTTCGCGAAGGTGGTCCAGGCGTTGGTGTATTCGGTGGCCTCGGACTGGCACAGCACCGACGCGAACGTGGCGAACGACTCGTTCAACCACAGGTCGTCCCACCATTTCATGGTGACCAGGTCGCCGAACCACATGTGCGCCATCTCGTGCAGCACGGTCTCGGCGCGGCGCTCGTAGGACGCCCGGGTGACCTTGGACCGGAAGACGTAGTCCTCCAGGAAGGTCACCGCGCCCGCGTTCTCCATCGCGCCCGCGTTGAATTCGGGGACGAACAGCTGGTCGTACTTGCCGAACGCGTACGGCACGCCGAAGTTGCGGTGGTAGAAGCCGAAGCCCTGCTTGGTCTCGGTGAACAGCCGCTCGGCGTCCATGTGCTCGGCGAGCGAGGCGCGGCAGTAGATGCCGAGGGGGATATTGCCGTGGTCGTCGGTGTAGACGTCGGTCCACCGCGCGTACGGGCCCGCGATGAGCGCGACCAGGTAGGTGCTCATCTTCGGGGTGGTGCGGAAGACGTGCTTGCCCGGCTCCGCCACGAGCGTCTGCACCACGGCCGCGTTGGAGACGACCTGCCAGTCCTCCGGTGCGGTGACGGCGATGTCGAAGGTGGCTTTCAGATCCGGCTGATCGAAGCAGGCGAACATCCGCTTGGCGTCGGCGGTTTCGAACTGCGAGTACAGGTACACGGCGTCGTCGGCGGGGTCGACGAACCGGTGCAGACCCTCGCCGGTGTGCGAGTACTCGCAGTCGGCCTCGACCACGAGCTCGTTGTGCTCGGCCAGGTCGGTCAGCGTGATCCCGGTCGACTCGTCGTAACCGGAGACGTCCAGCGCGGTCCCGTTGAGCACCGCCGAGCGCACGCCGCGCGCCACGATGTCGACGAACGTGCTCGCACCCGGTGTCGCGCCGAAGGTCACGGTGCTGCGGGAGAAGAAGGTCTGCTCGCCCGGTTTGCCCGCGCCGTCGGTCAGATCCAGCTCGACGCGGTAGTTCTCGACCGACACCTTCGCGGCGCGTTCGATCGCCTGGTCGCGAGTGAGGTTGGGTGCGGACATAAGGCTCCTTCGTGGTCGAAGAACTGGCACGGGCAAACCCACAATGCCACCTCGGCGTGGCAGGCCGCGCGGGACTTTCCCGACCAACCCTAATGTTCGCGGCACTTACGCGCCGGTCCGCTGTGTGCGGCGGACGGCGCGGCGGCGGTGCTCGGGTACAGCGGTATTGTGCCTGGTACAGCGCAGGTTCACCCCACGGATTCGGAGGCTCGACGTTGAAGCATGTGCACGCCGGGAAGGTGCGTGACCTGTACGAGGACGGCGACACACTGGTGCTGGTCGCGTCCGACCGGGTTTCGGTGTACGACGTGGTGCTGCCGACGCCGATCCCGGACAAGGGCGCCCTGCTCACGCAGTTGTCCAACTGGTGGTTCGAGTACTTCACCGATGTGCCCAACCACGTGGTCTCGGCCACCGACGTGCCCGCCGAGTTCGCCGGTCGCGGCATTCGGGTGAAGCCGCTGAAGATGGTGCAGGTCGAATGCATCGCACGCGGTTACCTGACCGGGTCCGGGCTGGTGGAATACCGGCAGACGGGCTCGGTGTGCGGGATCGCGCTGCCGCCCGGTCTGCGCGAGGGCGACAAGCTGCCGGAGCCGATCTTCACACCGACCACCAAGGCGTCCGAGGGGCACGACGAGGCGATCACCTTCGCGGACGTGGTGAACCAGGAGGGACGCGAGGTCGCCGAGCGGCTGCGCGAACTCACCTTGCACATCTACGCCCTTGGCGCCGCGCACGCCGCCGAACGCGGTGTCATCGTCGCCGACACCAAGGTCGAATTCGGCTGGGACGGTGATGTACTCACCCTCGGCGACGAAGTGCTCACCTCTGATTCGTCGCGTTTCTGGCCCGCCGACGAGTGGGAGCCGGGCCGCGCGCAGCGCTCGTTCGACAAGCAGTTCGTCCGCGACTGGTCCACCTCCACGGGCTGGAACAAGGAGGCGCCCGGCCCGGAGATACCGGCCGATGTCGTCGCGGCGACCCGGCAGAAGTACGTCGAGGCCTACGAACTCATCACCGGCCGGACCTGGGCGGGCGTGCCGCGATAGCGGTCAGTCCGCGAGCAGCTCGGTCAGCCGGTCCAGGCAGGGCCGCTGGCCCGCCACGAGCTTGTCTCGCGCGGTGGGCGCGTCGAACCAGTCCGCGCGGTCGATCTCGGGGAACTCCGTGAGGCGGCCGGAGCGCGGCGGCCATTCCAACTGGAAGGTTCCCGGTACCACGGCGGCGGGATCGAGGTCGCCTTCGACGGCCCAGACGGTGAGCACCTTCTTGCCGCTGCTGTAACGCACCTCGCCCAACGGCAGCCACGTGCCGTCCGGGACCGGCAGCCCGAGTTCCTCGGCGAACTCCCGGCTCGCCGCGACCTCGGCGTCCTCCGTCTCCGGCTCGTACTCGCCCTTCGGAATCGACCACGCGCCCGAGTCTTTTCGCGCCCAGAACGGACCGCCCATGTGCCCGAGCAACACTTCGACGGCGCCGTCGGGGTTCCGGCGGAAGAGAAGGACTCCCGCACTGTGTTTGCCTGCCACACCGAGTAGTCTGCCCGGTCGCGATCGGTCGAGTGCCCGCATGCTGGTGCCCGGCGCGTCGCACAGCTGCTCCCGCCACAGCCATTCGGACATCCACTCAGCCGGTGCGATCCGCCCGCGCTTCGTGGCGCAGCCGTGCCGCACGGATGGTCAGGTAGTCGCGCTCGGGGACGCTCGTCGTGCGGGCGGCGGCCTTGGTGTAGCAGGCGATGGCCGCGTCGATCGCACCGGCCATCTCGTGCAGATGGCCGCGCACGGCGTCGAGCCGGTGGGTACCCGACAGGTGCTCGTCGAGGGTGTCGGCCAGCGCGAGACCAGCTTCGGGCCCCGCCACCATGGCCATCGCCACCGCCCGGTTCAGCGTCACCATCGGGTTGTCCGAAAGCCGTTCGAGCCGGTCGTACAGCGCGAGGATCTTGGTCCATTCGGTGTCCTCGGCACGCGGAGCCTGCGCGTGCAGGACCGCGATGGCCGCCTGGATCTGATAGGGCCCGCGCAAGCCGCCGGAGAGCGTGCCGGTGACCAAGGTCGTCCCTTCGGTGATCAGCGCACGATCCCACAGCGCGCGATCCTGTTCGGCCAGCGGGACGAGTTCGCCGTGCGCGCCGGTGCGTGCGGCCCGGCGGGCGTCGGTGAGCAGCATCAACGCGAGCAACCCGGTGACCTCGTTGTCGCCGGGCAGCAGCCGGTGCACGGCCCTGGTGAGCCGGATCGCCTCATCGGACAGGTCCGTTCGCTGCAACGTGTGCCCTGAACTGCTGGTATGACCCTCGTTGAAGATGAGGTACAACACGTGCAGTACCGCCCCCAGCCGCTCGCGCCACCGCTGATCGCCCGGCTGCGCGAAGGGCCGCTCGACGGTGGCCAGCTTCTTCTTCGCTCGCGTGATCCGTTGCGCCATGGTCGCTTCCGGCAGCAGGAAGGCGCGGGCGATCCGTTCGGTGCCGAGTCCGCCCACCGCGCGCAGCGTCAGCGCGATGGCGGCGGCGGGCGTCAACGCCGGGTGGCAGCACAGGAACAGCACGGTCAGCGTGTCGTCGTGGTCCACGGGGACGGTATCGGTCACCTCGCGGTCGAAAGCCGTTGTCTCCCTGCGCCGCCGGGCCACCTCCGCGCGCACGGCGTCGGCCATGCGGCGCTGCGCGACCTGGATCAGCCAAGCCCGCGGATTGTCCGGCAGGCCCTCCATCGGCCACTGGGTCGCGGCCGCGAGCAGCGCTTCCTGCAGCGCGTCCTCGGCGGTGTCGAAATCACCGAAGCGGCGGACGAGCGTTCCGAGGACCTGCGGCGCCAGTGCGCGCAGCAGGTCCTCGGTGCTCGCCGGGAGCGGTGTGTCGTCGGGCACCGCACTCCGGTCGCTCATTGCTCGGTGGCGGGGGCGCCCATCACCGCGCGAACTTCGATGTACTCGCCGATCGGTTTGCCCCGGGGGCCGGGGGCGGCGGAGGCCTGCGCCGCGATCTCGTAGGCCCGCTCGGGGCTGTCCACGTCGACGATCCAGTACCCTGCCAAGAACTCTTTGGTCTCCGGGAAAGGCCCGTCCGTGACCACCGGCGCCGACCGGCCGTCCGAACTGACGATCCGCGCCTCCTCCGGCCCGGCCAATCCCTGCGCGTCCACCAACTCGCCCGCCTCGGCCAGTTGCGCACCCAGCGCGCGCTGGAAGTCTATGTGCGCCTGGATCTCTTCCGGGGACCATTCGTTGATCGGTGTGTCGCAGTACTTGGTGGGTGCGTAGGTCTTCAGCAGCATGTATTTCATGGTCGATTTCCTCTCCGGCGTTCGGTCGCTGGGAGCGCTCCGGTGGCGCCCGCGAGGAGGTCGGAGCACGTCGCGTGCGTTCGACACATCTCTTCGGTGATCCACATCACAGCTCGGTCGAGGTGTCGGCCAGCCGATCCGGATCGACCGGTTCGCCCGCCAGGATCAGTTCCTTGATCCGGTCGGTCACGTCCCAGACGTTCACGTTCATCCCGGCGAGCACGCGGTTGTCCCCGTCCAGCCAGAACGCCACGAACTCGCGTGCCGCTGTGTCGCCGCGCACGACGACCCTGGCGTGTTCGCCCGGCGCGGCGTACCCGGTGTACTCCATGCCCAGGTCGTACTGGTCGGTGAAGAAATAGGGCAGCCGGTCGTAGGAAGCCCGCTTGCCGAGCATGGTCGCGGCGGCGACCGCGGGTTGGTTGAGCGCGTTGGCCCAGTGCTCCACCCGGACCCGCCTGCCGAGCACCGGATGCTGCTGGGCGGCGATGTCACCGACCGCGACGATGTCCGGATCGCTGGTGGCCAGGCGTTCGTCGACCAGTACGCCGCCGTCCACGGCGAGACCGGCGTCGGCGGCCAGTTCCACGTTCGGGCGCGCGCCGACGGCGACCAGCACCGCGTCGGCTTCGATCGTGCTGCCGTCGGCGAGCCGGACGCCGTTGGCGACCGCGGTCGCGATCGCGTCCTCGGTGGTGATCGCCTCGACCTGCGCGCCGAACCGGAGGTCGACGCCGTTGGCCCGGTGCAGATCGGCGAACACCTCGCCCATCTCCGGTCCGAGCACCGCGAGCAGCGGCAGGTCGGCGTGTTCGACGATGGTCACCTCGACGCCCGCCGCCCTGGCCGCGGCGGCGACCTCCAGGCCGATCCAGCCCGCACCGATGATGACGAGCCGCCGCGTCGCGCTGCCGAACAGCTCGATCAACGTGTCGGAGTCCTCGATGGTGCGCAACGTGTACACATTCGGCGCGTCGGCGCCGGGAACGGGCAGTGTCCGCGGCGTGGAGCCGGTGGCGAGCGCGAGCTTGTCGTAGGACAGTGTGGAACCGTCGGGCAGGGTGACCGTCTTGGCCGCGGGGTCCAGCCCGGTGACGGTGGTGCCGAGGCGGATGTCGATGTGGTGGTCGCGATACCACTGCGCGGGATCGACGATGAATTCCGGCAGCGCCTTCTTCCCGAGCAGATGCTCCTTCGACAGCGGCGGCCGGTGGTAGGGCAGGTGCTCCTCGGCGCCGATCAGTGTCACGCTTCCCTCGAAGTCCTTCTCCCGCAGGGCTTCCGCTGTCTTGGCCGCGCCCAGTCCGCCGCCGACTATGACGAAATGCTGGTCAGAACTCATCGCGGACTCCTTCTCCGAAGGGAACCAAGCTCCTGCCGGTCAACCCTACTGGCAGCCGTGCGCGCCGCTCGGGAAAACGGATGCCGCGGGTGGGAACGAATCGCGCGCCGCCGTGGTTGCTCGGTAGGGCGGCGCGGTGTGCGGCCGCCCGTCCGCATGCGATCGAGAGGAAGCCGCCCGTGACCGACGAAGCCACCAAGGACGTCGCCGATTTCTGGTTCGACCCGCTGTGCCCGTGGTGTTGGATCACGTCCCGCTGGATCCTCGAGGTCGAGCAGGTGCGCGACATCGAAGCCCGGTTCCACGTGATGAGCCTCTCGGTGCTCAACGAGGGCAGAGATGTGCCGCCGCAGTACAAGGAACTGCTCGACACGGGGTGGGGCCCGGTCCGCGTCGCGATCGCCGCGGCGCAGGAGCACGGCGACAAGGTGCTGTCGCCGCTGTACACCGCGATGGGCACGCGCATCCACAACCGGCGGGCCGAGTACGAACGCGAGAGCCGCAAGGAGACCCTCGCCGCGGTGATCGCCGACGCGCTGGCGGAGGTCGGTCTGCCCGCCGAGCTGGCCGCGGCCGCCGAGAGCACCGACTACGACGAGGCGCTGCGCGAGAGCCACCACGCGGGCATGGACAAGGTGGGACCGGACGTCGGCACCCCGACCATCCACATCAACGGGACCGCCTTCTTCGGTCCGGTGCTGTCCCGTATTCCCCGCGGCGAGGAGGCGGGCAAGGTCTGGGACGGCGCGGTGGCACTGGCGTCCTACCCGCACTTCTTCGAGCTGAAGCGCACGCGGACCGAAGATCCGTCGTTCGACTGAGCACCCGCGCCCGGGTGCCGTCGCGCGGCACCCGGCCCGGTCAGAACGCGGACTTCGGCGGGCTCGCGGGCACCTGGCCGTAGGAACTCGCGTACCCGCCCGCGGGCACACCGGCGCCCGCGGGCGGGGCAGGGCGCAGGAACAGCTTCCCGTGCCTGCTGCGATCGCGTAGCGCCCACATCCGCCAGGTGAGCACGGGGTGGCTGGACAGAGCGTTCACCATCCAGACGAAGAAGCCCTTCTCGACGGCCGCCCGGTCGGCCATCTCGTCGAAGCCGACCAGCCGGTTCATGTACTTGCCCGCGGCCAGGGTGCCCATGGCGGCGGACGCGCCGGTGTGCCGGTTGCAGAAGCCGTGGTTGTCGGCGGTGTACTCCTGCGCGCGGATCAAGCTGTTGCCGACGACCGGCAGGAACGGCACCAGGAACATGCCCAGCTGCCGCCAGTACGACGTGTGCCCCGCCGCTATGTGACCGACCTCGTGGCCGATGATGAACGCCAGCGCGTCGGGTTCGCGTGCGGCGCCGCCGATCTCGAACAGATCGCTGTAGACCACTACGTAGCGCCGGAACCCGTGCCCGCTGGCGAACGCGTTGATCTGGCCGTTGCCGAGCACCACGTACGCGTCCGGCACCTTCGCCATGCCGAAGCGAGCGGCGGCGTCCACCACCATCTGATAGCCCTCGGGGAACTGGGTCGGCGACATCTTCACGCCGTTCACCCGCTGGCCCGCGTAGTTGATGCCGCGACCGAACCACAGCAGCAGCGGGGCGGCCGCGAACGCGAGGACATACTGGTCGAAGTTCCCGGTGGCGAGCAGCACCAGCGCGACCAGATACGCGAACACGGTGAGCACCACCACCACGACGAGCATCGGTATCTCCCAGCTGTGCCGTGCGGGCATGCCGAACGGCGACAGACCGCGGGGCTGCCGCTGCGGCGGCGCCGCGGGTGGCACCTGGGCGCCGGGGTAGGACCCATAGGGCGCCGGATACGCAGCCGGGGGCGCGGACGGATAGGAGCCCGAGGTGTACTGCTGGCCGTACGACGCGGCAGGCGTGCTCGCGTCCGAGACCCACCCGCCCTGCTGGGCATACGGGTCGGCCTGTCGGCCCGCCTGGTCGGACGGCTGGGGTTCGAACGGCTGCATGGAATGAACTCTATTCAGTTGCCGGGAACGGGGTCGGCGCGTCGGCCGTGTCATCGGGCACTGTGGTCGCGAACACAACTGGCGCATCAGTCGATTCGCGCGGGCCCGCCGCGGTGTTAATCGCGGGGCAAACCCTCTCGCCGCCGCGCGGCGGCCACCTGACACAATGCCTGCCATGCGCGTTTACCTGGGTGCCGACCATGCCGGTTTCGAACTGAAGAATCACGTCAAGGCCCATCTGGAGCAGGCGGGCCACGAGGTCGTCGACTGCGGCGCGCTCGAGTACGACGCGCTGGACGACTACCCCGCCTTCTGCATCGAGGCGGCCCGCCGGACCGTCGCCGACCCCGGCAGCCTCGGCCTGGTGTTCGGCGGCAGCGGCAACGGCGAACAGATCGCCGCGAACAAGGTGCCCGGCGCCCGGTGCGCGCTGGCCTGGAGCGTGGAGACCGCGAAGCTGGCACGCGAGCACAACAACGCGCAGCTGACCGGCATCGGCGCCCGCATGCACTCGACCGAGGAGGCGCTGGCCATCGTGGACGCGTTCATCTCCACCCCCTGGTCGGGCGAGGAGCGCCACCAGCGTCGCATAGACATCCTGGCCGAGTACGAGAAGACCGGCATCGCGCCGGCGGTTCCCGCGTACTGAGCGCATCGAGGTCGTAGTCGGCTGTGCCGGAAGGACATACGCTGCACCGCCTGGCGCGGCTGCATCAGCGTCGCCTCGCGGGCGGTGTGGTGCGCGTATCGAGCCCGCAAGGCAAGTTCGCCGCGGGCGCTGCCCGGGTGGACGGGCAGGTGCTGACGAAGTCCGAGGCGTGGGGCAAACACCTCCTGCACCACTACGACTCGGGCCTGGCGGTGCACGTGCATCTCGGCCTGTACGGCACGTTCACCGAATCCGCGCTGCCGATGGGGGAGCCGGTCGGGCAGGTCAGGATGCGCCTGTTCGGGGAGCCGGACGGGCAGCCGGGCTTCGGCACCGACCTGCGCGGGCCTGCCGCGTGCGAGATCCTGCTGCCGCCGGAGGTGACGGCGCTCACCGACCGGCTCGGTCCCGATCCGCTGCGGCGCGGCGCTGATCCGGACCGGGCGTGGCAGCGCATCCATCGTTCCCGCAGGCCGATCGGCGCGCTACTGATGGACCAGCAGGTGGTCGCAGGGGCAGGCAACGTCTATCGCGCGGAATTGCTGTTCCGCCATGGGATCTCCCCGCATCGTCCGGGTACGGAGCTGTCCGCGGGCGAATGGGCGGACATGTGGTCCGATCTGGTCGCGCTCATGCGGGTAGGGGTGCGCGTCGGGAAGATGGTCGTGGTGCGGCCCGAACACGATCACGGCGAGCCCTCGTATGCCCCGGATCGCCCGCGCACCTATGTCTACCGCCGCCAAGGCGCCCCGTGCCGTCTGTGCGAGACGCCGATCGCCCATCAGGTGATGCAGGCGCGGAATCTCTTCTGGTGCCCCACCTGCCAACCCGGCTGACCCGGATCGGCCGGGTCAGCCGGCGACGGCGGTGTCGATGTCCGGCTCGTCCGCGAGGGCGAAGCGACGTCCACCGGCCGTCTTCGCGGAGTACATCGCGCGATCGGCGCGGCGCAGCAGATCGGTGAAATCGAGCGGGCTGCCCGGCGGGTTGTAGGCGGTGCCCACGCTGGCCGACACCGGAACGGGCCCGGCCGACGACCAGACCGGGTCACGCAGCGCGGCCACGATCCGATGCGCGAGGTCACCGAGGTTGTTGTGGTGGGGGTTGGTCGCGAGCACGAACTCATCACCGCCGTACCGGCAGATCACCGTGTCCGGCGGGCACGCTTCGCGCAGCCTGCTGGCCAGTTCGACCAGCACTTCGTCACCGATCGCATGCCCGTACCCGTCGTTGATCTGCTTGAACCGGTCCAGGTCGATCAGCAGCAACCCGACGCCGCGCGTCGGGTCGGTGGCCATCAGGCGCACCTTGTCCTGCAGCAGCGTCCGGTTGGCCAGATCGGTCAGCGCGTCGTGGGTGGCCTCGTGGCGCAACCGGTGCTGCAGCGCGGCGATCTCCTGCACGCGCAGCGACACCTTGGCCGACAGGTTCTGTTCCTGTTGCGCGAGAGCGCGCTCCTGAAGCGCCTGGGCGTAGCTGTCGATGGCCTGACTGGCGATGAACGGCCAGCGTGTGGCCACCAGGGAGCCGGGCGTGCCGGAGGGGAAGCCGAGCAGCCAGCGCGTGGCCTGCGCCAGCATCCGGATCCGGTCGAACGGCGCCTCGGCGAGCCGGGCCCCGAGCATGCGTGCTTCCGGAACCGGGAACGGCTCGCATCGCGCGAGTGTGAGCAGGCGCTCGACGATCTCGATCAGCACCGGTTCCAACTGCTGGGGCGCCGCGCCCGAACCGGGCTCGGCACAGACCGCACGGGCCCATGCTCGGGCCATGGCGGCTACCGGGGGCTCGATGTCGGTCGACATCGGACTCACCCGGTGTGGGCGACGTCGGTACCCAGGTGCCCTGTAGTCACACAGGCGCCGGCGTCACCCTGATCGTTCCCACTGCTACGCGGTTGCGTCCACCTGGTTCGGCACACGTTCACCGCCCCCTTTCCAGATACCCCCGTCCGGCAAAAAGGATCCTAGCAAGCCACTCGGCATCGAAAAGCGGCGATTTGCAACATGTTCTCGAGGCCCGGCGAATGGCGATCGGGTATGTGATCGTTCCCGTCGCGTTGGTGTTACACCGGATTCCCGTTCGCTGCAAAATCGCGGCGCGACGCGCTGGCGACACGCTGTACGAGGGGTGCGGAGAGCGGTGCGTGAGCCACGGGGGCGGTCCGGACCGTCCCCGCGCCGCTTGCTTCACGAGAATCTGTTCTCGCACGCGACGTCCTCGTCTTCCCTGTCGAGTGGCGAATGGTTGTTCCGGGCGTGCTCGGGGCGGGCGCCCGCTCGCTGTCCTCGGGCCGAACCGGCTCGGGTACCGTTCGCCGCCCAGTGGCACGATGTCGGTGTCATCCCGCTCTCCCCGCCATCGGGTTGCCGTGCGCTCGGCCGAGGGTTCGCTGGAAAGACTTCTCGGCGCAGACCGCCCGGAACCCTGCTCGGTATCGTGGCCGTGGCTGCTCGACACGCCGCGCGCGGCGGTTGTGACAGCGAGTCGTGCGGTCCTCATCGGAATTCCCTCGAGCGAAGTTCCTGGCGTGACATCTGTGTCATCTGAGTTTCGCCCACCGGAATCCGACACGCCAGAGTTTCAATGAAAAATTACCTTTAAAATTTCCGGCGCGCGCGGTGCCGCGTGCCCGCGCGCCCGCCGTGCGACACTGGATGCGGCAACCCTGGAGCGCTCCGGCGGGCAACCTGCGAGATCGCGCTGCGCGGGGGGCTGATTGGCGTTTCGGAAGCCTGGTTCGGTACAGTCGGATCGCACACGACATCGTGGCGATCCCATCGGTGTCGTATGCCTGCGGGTGTAGTTCAATGGTAGAACCTCAGCCTTCCAAGCTGATGGTGCGGGTTCGATTCCCGTCACCCGCTCCACGGAGCATTCATCCTCGTCGACGGCCGCCGCGTCGCCGCGAGGGCCACGGGGTGTAGCGCAGCTTGGTAGCGCATCCGCTTTGGGAGCGGAGGGTCGCAGGTTCAAATCCTGTCACCCCGACCATCGTTCGGGGGTGAGGTTCGTGCTCGGATCTCGATCGGCAGGCGGTGCCGCCGCCGCGCCGTCTTGGATCACCGGATCGGTATACCTACGTATCCCAGCGGGTTTCGCCCACGTGGGACGGCGGCCATGGGCAAGGCGAGGAGCCTCCGGAGAAGTACCCGCATCATCGCTTCCGTCTGCCGCTGCGGTCGCTGGGCACCCCGTGGCAACCCTTCGGCACCGGTCCTGAGTAGCCCAGTTCGACGATTCGCCGGCCGTCGCGTTCGACGCGCGAGATCGGGATACGAGACATTCGGGTCGCCGTCACCGGCGCAGCGCTCGAAAGGCTCGAACGATTTTGCCTACTTAAGTATTCGACAGCGCCGGATGGAAATAAGAGAACGGTCGGTTCGCGGCCCGCGCCGTCACTGTTCGGCTTGCCCCTGCGGGCTGGTGGCCACCGGCGGCAGCTCGGAGTGCCGGGCGAACGCCTGATCGATCAGCTCCGACGTGGCGCGGGTGACGATCAACCGGGCGATCGCCAGATCGGTCTCCAGTTTCGTGCGATCCCGCGGGGTTCGTGCGGATTCCTCGTAGGTCTGCCCGGCCAGCCGGTAGAACAACTCGGTGGCGAAGCGGTCGGCGATGCGATCGCAGTCGGCGCGCAGACGTTCGACCAATTGGAACGTGTCCTGCATAGGCAGCCCGGTGTCGTGCAGCCGGGTGGCCAGATCGCAGCACCGTGGATTCGTGACCCGATACGCCTCGAGCGGGTCCTCGCTGGAGGCCAGCGCCTGCTTCGCGTAGTCCGGCAACTCTGCGTAGCCGTCCTGTGGCTCGGTGGTGGCTTCCGGGTCTGCTTCGGCTGCGTTCTGACTCTTCACTCCGAGTACATCGGCGAGTCCGTCGCCACGGTCCCAGGCTTCGAGCAGTTCCCTGATCCCGTTCAGCTTCATGCCCCGCCCCAGCAAGCGGCTGATCGTTTGCAGCCGGTTGAGGTGGTCCGACCCGTAGTACCCGATCCGCCCGCGCACCTCCGGCGAGGGCAGCAGGCCTCGCTCGTGGTACACGCGGACGCTGCGCACGGTGGTGTCGGCTGCCCGTGCCAGTTCGTCGATCGTGAATTCAGAGTCTGCAGCCATGTTTAAAAGGAAACCATAGTCGGGCCCCCGTGGAAAACGGTCCGTTTCATAACGTGCCGTTAAAGACGGTAGCTGGGTGTTGCTTGAAGGTCAACGAGCCGTTACATAGCGGTACAAAGGGTTGTGTGCTGGGCAACAGTGGGCTACCGTGCGTAGACCAGCTTATCGCGGCTGGGTTCCGGGGACTGTTGAGCAGCCCTGATGACGTCCGATCCATGGGCCACGCACCTGCCAGAGGTGTGTGCTCGGCATCCCCGGAGATGGCTATGAGCATTACGCGAACCCTTCCGATGGACACGGGATCCATTGCGTCAGCAAAGATCTCGTCGATTCCGGCAAAGTCGAACCAGCGGCCCCCGTGCGCCGACGTCCCGGACAACTGGGACATGGACAGCGGGAATCCGGATGCCTGGCGAGCGGCGGTGCGTACCTGCCAGAGTTGCCCGCTGCTCACGCAGTGCCGCCAATTGGCGCAGACGCTGACCACCCGTGGTGACGGTCCTCGCGCGATGATCTGGGCCGGCGTCGCCTATGACAACTCCGGCAGCGTCATCGAGAACCTGGACCGGCATCGCGCCGCGCCGATCGACCACAAGCGCCCTATGCGCATCATTCGCAACGGCCCGCGTCCGCTGCGCACCATATCCACTCTTCCCGCGCCCCGTCGGCACATCGTGCTCGGGCAGCCCCTGAAGCCGACCGGCACCGACGGTCTGTGACTATGCTGCGTGCAGCTTTCCGCGTCGAGTCCTTCGGTGGTGCGTAACTCATGACAGTGCTGGCATTGGAGATCGGGTCGTCGGGCTTCGCGGCGACCCGGGTCGCGGACGATGTCGACACCGACGACGTCCGGAGGATCCCGATCCCGGTGACGGGCGCCTGGGATAGATGCCAGGAGCTGCTGCTCGAGGTCGCGGGTGGTGGCGAGGTCACCGCACTCGGCATCGCTTCGGCCGGGCCGATCGACATGGCGGCGGGGGTGATCGCTCCTTCCGAGGTGCCGGAATGGCGAGCCGGTTTCGGCATCGTTCGAGCCGCGCGGAAGTTGTTTCCTAAAGCGCAGGTTCCGCTCGCGCTGGACGGCGTCTGCCTGGCGCTGGCGGAGCGAGGTTTCGGCGCGACGAGCGAAGTGATGGACAGTCTGGCGCTCAACGTCTCCGATCGCGTCACCGGCGGTGTGGTCGTCGGCGGCTTCGTGTTGGTGGGGCGTACCGGCAACGCGGGCCACATAGGTCATGTCCTGGTTCCCGGCTTCGACGATCGGTGCTCGTGTGGCGGCCGCGGTTGCCTGGAGGCGGTCGCCGGTGGCCTGGCCGTGGTGCGCTGGGCGCGGGAGCAGGGCTGGGCGGGCGCGTCGGTGCAGGAACTGCTGGACGCCGCCCGCGTGGGCGAGGACATTCCCGCCGCGGCGCTCGGTCGAGCCGGAACGGCGCTCGGCCGCGCGATCGCCTCCGCGGCGGCACTGCTCGATCTCGACCTCGTCGTGCTCGGCGGCTCGCTCGCCGCCGCGGGGCCCGCGCTGTGGAAACCACTCGGCGAGGCGGTCGCCACGCATGCCAGGGTGAGCTTTCTGCCCGGATTGCGGGTGATTCCCTCGCAGCTGGGAGACGTCGCGACGATCATGGGCGCGGGTGTGCTTGCCCTGTCCGGAAGGAATGCCTGATCGATCGCGCGGTGGTGTAATGCCCTGCGCGCGAGCGTATTCGAGCCGCGTATGGATTGCCGCCGGAATGCCGTCGGCTGCGGTCGACGGCTTCCGTTGATCTTGTAGACCAGTTTGCGGTGGATGTGCCGTTGGGCTGCGCGCCGGTCCAAGGGGGTTCTCCCGAACTGGACGTGAACAAAATGAACTCGGCGGCGCGTGCTTCGTCGACATGGTGGAGACTTCATAAGAACAGGCGGCGATGTCACGGAGTTGATTGCGCCGCTAAATAACGGTACATTGCCTGAGTCACAATGTCTCATACGGGTTGGCGGACCCGGAGGAACGGCTGGTCGGGCAAGTGCGAAGCGAAGTGGCACAGTGATTCCATGGGTGACGATCGAGACGTTGACGCCGGACGGCATGTCCGTGGCGTCGGTGGGGGATGCACCGCGTGAGTTCGCGAGCTGGCAGCGGGTGCTGCAGCGAACCCTGTCCAAAACACCGGCGCTGTACGACAAACTCACGACCGCAGGGCTGACGGAGGCGATCCAGGCCGCGCACGATCAGGCGCAGGACGTCGACCTCGCGATTCAGACGCGGGCGGGGCGGCACCAATTGCTCATCCGCCCGATCTTCGGCCCGGCGGGCGACGTGCACGCGGTGCGACTGTGGCTGGGCCCCGCGTCCGAGCGGGTGCCTACGTTGCGCCCGGCGGTGGGCGCCATCTGGGACCTGAGCAGTCAGACCATTCAGCAACCGAGCGGCATCACGCGGCTGTCCGGCAGTACCGCCGAAGAGTACGTCCCTAGGATGTCGATCGCGGAACTGTTCCACCGGGTATCGAGTTTCGACCGGCACGCCGAGATGCTCGATCTGCTCTACGACCCCAAGCCCGGTGAGCGAATGCAATTCGACACCACCGTGATACACGGATTCGGGCGGCCGGCCCAATGGCGGATCACCATTCGTGCCCGCGACGACGACCGCACGCGCGGCGCTTGGTGGCTGATCGAGGACGTGACCTCGGAGAACGCGCCGGCGGCGTGGCCGACCTTGGAACGAATCGGATTGCGGGAGGCGCATCGCCGGGCGGGTACGCATCTGGCCGTGGTCCAGCTCGAGCACACCAGCATCTCGCACTGGCTCACCGATCCCGCGCCGTGGGTGCGGTGGGACTATCTCTTCCGTCCGGTCGACGTCTTCCATCCGGACGACCGTCCCCGGCTGGCGGAGCTCGGCGAACGGCTGCGGTCGGGCGACAGCTGCGGCGTGACATTGCGGGTACTCAACTACGGCGGCGGTTACACGCCCACGTCGCTGCTCCTCTACCCCTATCCCGGGTACTCCAGCAGACAGCTGGCGATCGCCCAGCTGGTCCGTGTCGCCGACGACGTTCCGTTGCTGGAAACCCCTCGCCAGGTGCTGGAACCGCGGCAGCGAAACGCGCCCATCGGCTACGACGAACAATTGCGTCATTGGCTCGCGGGCCGGATGAAAAGCAACCCCGCCTGCTGACAGTTTAGTTCCCATGAGTGGGAACTACCGGCCGGTTAACAAGGCCTGTGCTCTCTACCATTTCGAGAGTGAGGACAGGCATTCGGGAGTCGGCAGATTCGGGTGAGGCACTGCTTCGCCGGATGGCCGCCCGCCGCCGTCGCGACAACATTGTGGTCGCGGTGCTCGCCGTTCTCGCCGTACTCGGCGGCGGCCACGCGATTCTCAGTGTCTTCGACTCCGGTCCGCCCGCGCCGTCGGATGATTCGACGACGGCAATCGTCGGGCATGCGCAATTGGCCGGTTCTTACGCCGAGCAGTTCGTCGTCGCCTACCTCAGCGCCGTCGCGGGACAGCAGGACCGGATCGGCGAATACGTCGGCTCCAATCAGCAGATCGCGTTGCCTTCATCAGCGCGTCAAGTCTCCGACCCGTCGGTCGTCTATGTATCGCGCGCGCTCTCGGCGGGCGGGCTCGAAGTCTGGTCGGTGACGGTGTCGGTCCGAGTCGGCAAAGTCGGCGCCGCGACCGCGCCGGACCAGCGGCAGTTCTACCGTGTCGCGGTCTCGATATCCGACGGACGGCTGCGTGCGCTGTCGACACCCGCCCTCGTCCAGGCTCCTTCGAAGGGCGTCGATCTCAAACTGGCCTACGGTGCGCCCTGCGCGCCGGATACTCCGCTCGGACAGGTCGCGGCGGGTTTCCTGAGCGCCATGCTGGCCGGGAACGGTGACGTGGCCCGCTACATCACTCCCGATGCCGGGCTGGCCGCGCTGAAACCGCCGCCCTTCACCGCCGTCGAACTGACCTCGCTCACCACGGACGATTCGAGCTGCGGCTCCGGCGGCGCGAAGGCCCAAGTGCTGGCCACCGTCAACCCCAAAGCCGATACGGGAGCGACCGCGACGCTGGCCTACCCGCTCACCATGATCCGCAATGCGGGCCAGTGGCAGGTGGTGTCCATAGATCCGATTCCCGCCTTGTCGAGTCCGCTGGCGGTAGTCGTCGGTCAGGATTCCCGCGGCGGAGCGCCGCCCACTTCCACCTCGTCTTCCTCGCCGACGGTGACGATTCCGCCGGCGACACAGAACTGATCCGAGAGGCAGCCCGATGGGTAATCTGAGCAACATCCTCTATGGCATCCTGATCTTTGTCCGATGGGGCGGGATGATCATCATCGCCATCGTGACCATCGGTGTGGTGATTTCCGAGGCAGCGAAATCGAGGTTGTCGCCGGCGCGGATCATCGTCGTCTTCGGATCGGGATTGATGGCCGGGGTGGTGATCTGGATTCTGCCCACGACCATCAACTACGCGCGCACGGACGCGAACCTGATCGTTCCCGATCACCCTATCGGTGGTTATCGATGACCCAAGTCATCAAGGTGTTCACGCCGATCAAACGTGTTCCCACGATGATCGGCAAGGCGCAGAACGGGCAGAAGCTTCCGTTCGGTCCCTACACCCTGCCCCAGGTCGCCGCCGGTGTGGCGATGATGTCGGTGACCTCGGTGTGCGCCATGACTTTCCCGCTCAACCCTGCCGTCACGTTCATCACGGGCCTGGCGCTGACCATCCTGGTGGTCTTCGTGCTGGGCCTCGTCCCTTATACGGGTGTCCGGATGACCTCGCGGGCCCTGTGGCTGGGCAGGCTCATCGTCTACCGCAAGCCGGTGTCCGCCTCCGGTATGCCGATCACCGGCGACTCGGTGCGCCACACCATGTTCATCGAGGAGACCGTGGTCCTCTTGCTGCCCGACCACCCCGGCGCGGCCGTGGCCGCCGAGCCGAAGCCTGGTATCCGCATGCTCGAGGTGGTGAGTGGGGGCGGCAAGGCTACCGACCTGTGGCGGCGGCTGAACGGTAACGACAACGGCAACGGCAACGGCCCGAATCCCGGAGGACGCCCCTGATGGCACTCGGACGAGACCTACAGCCCACCGCGGCGATTCGCGGCAATCTCCAGTTCACCCATTCCGGGCTGGTTACCGCGACCTACTTCATCAATCCGCTCGGCTACGGGCTGCGCAAGGCCAGCGACAAGTACGACGTGAAGCTGGCGCATCACGCGCTGGTCACCAACTTGCCGAGCGGATCGCTGCTGCTGGGCATCCAGGCGCGGCTGAACACCATCGATGTGCTCACCAAGATGGTCGAGGGCGTCGACCTGGACGAGTGCGAGGACTACGCCGACGAGGTGGTCGCGTCCTACGAGCGTGTGTATGCGATCATGCCGCAGACTCGCATCTTCCTGCTGTCGATCCCGGTCGGGGCCAGCAACTCCAGCATTTCCGCGTTGTCGCGGCTGTGGCGGGGCAGCACCACCACCATCGACGCGACGGCGATCTCCCGTGCCGACCTGGACCAATACGACGAGAAGGCGAACGAGATCCTGTCCAGGGTCGGCGGGGACTTCGATCCGGTGCCGGTGCCCGCCGCCCTGTTCCAATGGCTCTGGGAGCACTACCTTTCGCGTGGCGCGGCAGGTGATCCGGTGGCGCCCACCCGGGCGGGCGCGTTGGATGACGCGACGGCGGCGGTGTTCCGCTCCGCGGCGCTCGACGAGGGCGCGCAGGCCGACAGCAACCGGCGTATCCGGCCGTCGTTCGTCCCGGTGGTCAAGGTGGTGCAGCCGGATTTCGAATACCGTCCGTCGTATCAGGCGATGCTGACGCCGCACTCGTTCCCCTACGCGGGCATGACGTTTCCCGGGGGCAGCGAGTTCCTCAACGTGCTGGAGGGTCTCGGCGACGTCACCGTCGACTGGGCTATGCGGATCTCGACCAAGCCCGCCGAGCAGGTCCTCAAGAACAACGAACTCAGTTTGCGCCGGCTGGGCGAGCAGATGGATCAGCGGGATCAGGAGGTCTCCTTCGCGCAGAACACGCTGGCGTCGAAAGCGCGGATGCTCGGCGAATACAACCAGCACTTCGAAGTCAACGGCGGTGAATCGGAGGTTTCGTTCACCACCGTCATCGCCATCGGCGGCCCGTCACGGGACGCCACGATGGATGCCGTCAACACGCTCAAGCGGCGCTACAAGCGTTTCCAGGTCGACATGACCGCGCCGGTGGGCGCGCAGGTCGACCTGTGGTCGATGTTCATACCCGGCAGCGCGCCGCGGCGGGCCTTCGACGATTACGCCCATATCGTCCCCTCGGACATGTGGGCCGGCTTCGTGCCGTTCACCACCAGTCAGATCGGCGACGACAGCGGTCCGGTGATCGGGGTCAACCTGCTGTCCGGCCATTTCGAGCCGATCCACTTCGGCATCATGGAAGCCGCGCTGCACGACCTGTCCGCATCCTTCGCGGTGACCGGCGAACTCGGTTCGGGCAAGTCGTATTTCCTGAAGTTGATGGCCGTGCTCGTACACGACATGGGCGGTCAGTTCCTCGCCATCGACCGCAGTCAAGTCGGCGAATGGGAGCACTTCGCGCGGTCGATCGATGACGCGGTCATCATCGATCTGGCGAATCCCACGGTGTCCCTCGATCCGTTGCGGTTGTTCAACCCGCGGATCGCCGGTGAACGGGCATTGGACTCCATCCTTCCGCTCCTGGATCTGTCACCGACCTCGGGTGCGGGCGCGGCGGCGAGCAATCTGCTGTCACCACGAGGCATGGCCGAGCACAAGATCAAGAGCTTGCTCGATCTGTTTCACGTCGTGCGCCGCTTGCGAGAGCATCCCGAGCGAGGCGAGGAGTACGCCGATTTGGCGGCGCGGCTGGGCACCGTGGTGGAGCGGGTGCCGGTGCTGTTCGATCCCAAGCTGCGACCGCTGCGCCTGGATGCCGCCGCGACGGTGGTCCGCAGTCACAACCTGCAACTGCCGAGCGCCGAGGAACTCACCACCCCGCACCTGTACAACAGGTTGCCGCTGACCAAGCGGCTCGGCACGGCGCTGTACGAACTGGTCGGCGTGGCGGCACGGGAGGCGTTCCTCTCCGACAACGGCAGGTTCGGCCTGCTGGTCGGCGACGAGGCACACCATTTCACGCAGACGCAGGTCGGCTCCTCGGTCACTTCGGATTTCAGCCGTGACGGCCGCAAGCACTTGGCCGCGATCGGGCTCGCCTCGCACGACCCGGCCACGGACTTCCAGGGTGCGGCGCACAACCTCATCCCGAACCGGTTCGTCTTCCGGCAGCGCGACGAGACGCTGGCGCGCAACAGTTTGGAGTGGCTGGGCGTCGATCTGGAGGAAGCCCCGTTCCTTTTGCAGATCCTGCGCGAAGAGACCTCGCCTCCGGTCGGGCCCGGTCGGCAGATCCCCGAGGAGCGCCGTGGCGAGATGTTCATGCGTGACGCGCTGAACCGCATCGGTCGCGGCAAGGTGCTCGGTCCGGCGCGTCCCGACCGGGCCGCGGCGATCACGAGCACCCCGACCAGCGTCAACAGTGTGCGGTCCAGCCTGCCGGAGCGATTGGTGCGCTGATGAGATCTCTACTCGGCTCGAGCATTCGCACAGATCAGTCTTCTTTCGGGATGCCCTGGGAACCGCAGTTCTGGGACACGGACCGTTGGCGGCCGCAGATAATGTTCCGGCGATTCCGGACTTGGATCGCCGCATCCCGTCGTCGTCGGCGAACCGCGTGGATCGTCCTGGCCCTCTTCGCGCTGTTCGTCTTTCCGGGCCTCGTTCATGCGGTGTCCGGCGCCCAGCCTGGCACCGCGACTCAGGGAACCGCACCCAACGCCGCGACCAGCTGGATGAACATCAGGGACTCCTACGGGGTCAATGTGTCGAGCTATATGCTGGTGGTCGATCGCGGCGGAGTGCTGAATCTGGGCAATTTCGCACTGTGGATCATCCTCATGCCGTTGTTCGCGGTATGGCAGCTCTTATCCATCACAGGGGTCTGGCTCCCGGCCAAGGCGCTGGATTTCCAGTGGCTGAACCTGATCAGCGCCCCAGTGCAAGCGATGGCCCGCAACTTGACAACGCAGATCGCGACGCCCCTGATGGCCGCGACGGCGCTTGCGATCGGTGCCTTCTTCGTGGGTTATTTCATCGTTCGTGCCCTGTACGCCAAGGCCGTTACGCAGGTCGTGACGATGATTTTCTTCGCTATCGCAAGCGTGTTCTTCCTGGCGAACCCGTTGGGTGAGGCACTGTCCGACCACGGGGTGCTGGTGCAAGGGCGTGACTTGGGACTCTCGGTCGCGGCGGGTCTGAACGGGAACAGCAATCCTAATCCGAACCAATTGGTCGCCACGCTACAAATGACCATGGCGGACAATTTCGTGCGCTATCCGTTGCAGGTGTGGAACACCGGGCACGTCGTGGACAGCAACCCGTCCTGCCGGGCGGCGTGGTCCGCAGGCATGGCGGCAGGCAGCGAAGACCGGGTGCGCAACGGGATGAGATCGTGCGGCGACAGCGCCGCATATTCCGCGATGCAGAATCCTGGCGTCGGCCAGATCGGAGCCGGACTGCTGTTGTTGCTGTGCGCGGTCATTCTCTTGGCCTTCGCCGCGTATCTGTCCATCAAGATCATGTGGGCCGCGCTCGACCTCATCTACTACGGGTTCGCGTCGATCTTCGGGTTCGCCGCGGGTGGCTACATCTATGGCCCGACGCAGACGTTCACCGTTCGTTGCGTGGTGCACGGCTTCATCTCCGCGGGGAAGATGGCCTTCTTCGTGATCGCGCTCGGCGTTTACGAACTGTTGCTGGGCAGCCTGTTCCGGGCCGCGAACGGTCAGATCATGGTGGTCTTCGTCATTGGTGCGGGTGTCGAGATCATCGCTATCATCCAGGTGCGGCGCCTGAGCCGAAATATCGACGAGGCCAACGACTGGGTGACCAACCGTATCGGGGCGGCGATACAAAGCGGCGGATCGTCAGGGGGCGGCGGTGGCGCCCCACTGGGTATGGGCTTGGGCATGGGCAACTCGGGTGCGGCCAACTCCATGTCCGCGCTCGCGATGCTCGGCGCGGTCAGCACCATCAACAGTTCGCCGGTCACAGCGTGGCTCGCCGGGGGGCGCCTCAACCCGTTCAGTCCGTGGTCCTGGCTGGACCATATGGACAAGAAGAACAAGGCGCGGGGCATGAAGACCAAGGACCTGCGAGCGGCTGCACACGCGGGGGTGAACACGCAAGTGCACAACGCGAATACCGCCCGCGACGGCATCGCACGCGCCAGGCGGCGCGCTCGGGACCTTCGGTTGGCCTCGACTGCGGATAGGGAAGCCGCGTTCGCCGCGCAGAATGTCGTGCATATGACAGGTATGTCGTCCAATATCCCCTTCGCCCTCCAGATGGCCGGTGTCAGGCAGAGCGTCTTGCACCGGGCCTGGAACGCCGCAACGGATGTCATCAAGCATACTGATAAAGAGCCGCTTCAGTCGGGTCACATCGGAAGCGTCGTCGCCGCTCACGGGCTTTTCGAGAACGATCTGGTGAACGGACATGATCCGCATATGATGATGGCCAGGTTCCATGCCCTGGAGGCCGTCGTCGATCGGTATCGAGGCGATTTCCCCGGTGGCGTCGCGCTCCGGAGTCAGGAATTGGAAAATCTCGGCAGATCGTATGTCTTGCATCCTGAAATGGATTTCATTACAAAATTGCAGAAAATTGCGAGCGGCGATACATCCGATACTATCTTGGTGCACGGCGCCCATATTGCCGACGTCAACCCCGAACAAGCGGACCGGTTGGGGAAATGGATCACCAACGAGCATGCACTTCGCATCCAGGCCGCCACCAATTGGGTGGCGCAGGATCCAACCGACCTCGAACGGGTTCGGGTGCTGCGTGCCGAGATCGACAACGGCACCCAGACAATCCAATATCAACAAGGGAAGATGAGTACCGGTGCCAACTCGCTCGCGCAACCGGACACCGCTCACAGCCCGTTCACGCCGCCGGACCCGAGGCATCCAGACGAGCCTCGCATACCGTGGGATTTGATAGATAATCTCAGAAACAGACGTCCCTGATCCGCATCGGGATTCGAAGCGTATGGCAACGTGTCGAAACGCACAGAAAGGTTCTCGATGATTGGTCGTCTCCTGACATTCATACTGATGCCGATGTGGGTATGGGTGGTGCTGGGGGGCGTCGGCGCCGTGTTGCTGCTTCTGATGGGCCTGGTACTGGTCATCGGCGGCGCCACCTCATCGATCGCGTCCGACCTGCATTACCAGTGCGACAGTGCGGTGGGGCCCGACCCCTCCTTGACCGTGACGGCGAGTCGCGCCTCGACGGTGGCGCGGCCGACGGCGCAGAGCGCGCCGACGGGTGGGGTGACCACCGTTCCCACCACCAACCCGTACGCGGAACTGACCATCGCCCCGGACGACACCGGCGCGTCCGACTGGCAGCGTGCCTGTGCGACGGCGCTGAAAGACGCGCCGTATCAGAACGCGCCGTTGCTGACGGTGGGCTCGGGAGTCGGCGCCGATTGCGCGCGTCAACTGGCGCTCGCGCAGTCACGAGGCGCGTCGAGCGGAGCGGAGAGCAGTGCCGGTGCGCGGATGGATGCCGCCGAGTTCACCAGAACGGTGATCTACCGAGCCTCCGCCGCGCAGTCGACGGGGCAGTGCTCACTCACCGCGCCCGTCGGCGCGCAGACGCCGTCGGCGGACGTCGCACGCCCGCAGGACAGTTCGGTTCGGCGAGCGTGCGGACAATCCGACAGCTCGGGCGCCTCCGTCGTCGTACTGCCGAATACCGTGGCGGCGCAGGGTGCCTGCGGTCAGCGGGTGGACCTCTCGGCCGTATCGGCGGGTGATCTGGTCTTCTGGAACTACCGGAACAATGCGCCGACCGAAGTCGGGATCGCGGTCGGCGGCACCACGCTCGTCTTCGTGGATTCGTCGAGCGGAGGCTTGGTGGAACGGTCAATCCCCAGTGCGGACGACGTGCGGGTGAAGCGAGTGCTCGGCAGTGGAATGTGATGAGTAAGCGATGCCGCCAACAGAAGTAGAGCCCCAGATAGAGACCGGCGAGGACCCCGAGGCGACGCCGGGGCCGGTGACGCCGTGGTCGAACCGGCCGGATCAGCAGCGGCAACGGCCGGGTGGGGTGCCGGGACAGCCTGGTAGCCCGTCCCCTGGACCGGGGCAGTCCGGCGCTCCAGGCCCGGGCCAGTCGGGGTCCGGTCAGCCGAATGGAGCAGGCGATCCGGGTCAGGCCGGTCCGTCGCAGGCCAATCCGGGTTCGTCTGTTCCGCCTGTTCCGGGTCATGCTGTGCCTGGTCAGCAGGGTGCTGTTCCTGGTCAGGGGTCGGGTCAGTCGGTTGAGGGTGGTCCGGGTGGTGTGGTGGCTCCGCGGGTGGAGGCGGTGC
>NZ_JBSGCA010000037.1:62681-74509 GCF_053601535.1 Nocardia sp. NPDC004718 | reverse complement strand
GGTCCCATTCCGAACCCGGAAGCTAAGCCTGCCAGCGCCGATGGTACTGCACTCGACAGGGTGTGGGAGAGTAGGACACCGCCGGAACATCCTTTCACGAAAGGCCCTCGACACCGTCGAGGGCCTTTCGTCGTTCATGCAGAGAATTACTTTCCATACCGACCGGCGCTGAGCGTGTTCGTCAATTCGGCTGCCGCGCTGCGGGTCGCGTCGACGAATTCATCGCGTTCCACGCGTGTCGTCGCCACCTGCAATGGCCCCAGCTGAACTTCGTAGGCCGCGGTGCCGCTCGCATCGAAAACCGGGGCCGCGAGATAACTCAGCGGCAATATCTCATCCGAATCCAGCTCCGCCCGCGTGAAAGGCCGGGACGTGAGCGCGGCGAGCTGGCGTAGCGCGCGAGTACGCAGATGCGGTCGCAGCAATTCGGATCCGACCGCGCCGAGTAGATCGGCGAGCAGGTCGACCAGGCCCGCGTCGTCGGCGCGCGGCCGGAACACCGCGACCCCGCGTTCACGCACCAGTGCCAGCAGCGCGCCGACGATGCGTTGATCCGCCTCGTTGGCGGTGTTCAGCCACGTGTTCTGCTCCTTTGCCGGACGCCACGGCATCACACTCGCGCCGGCCGGGAATTGGAGCGGAATGCGATGTCCCACCGGGATTCCCGGCACCACTCGGTCGACGCCGTGCCGGACGTCGAGCACGGTGAGCCGGTCCGGCTCGATGCGGCTGAACGTGGCGCCATAGCCGGTCCGGGCAGCGAGACCGGCGAGGAGCTCGCCCACGTCCTGCGGAAGCGCGGCGCCGTGTAATCCCACCAGCGCCGGGCCGATGCCGTAACCGCGAGCCGGGTCGCGCACGACCCAACCGGCCGCGTCCAACTCGACCAGGATCGCGGTCGCGGTCGCGCGCGCGATGCCCAGCCGTTCGGCGATGCCAGCGACGCTGATCGGCTCACCGGAGGTCGCCAGTAGCGACACGATGTCGACGACGCGCCGCGTGGGCGGCGACGCAGATCGGTCCGGCATGGTGGCAACCCCTTGTCCCGGCTCGGTGAGCGACTTACGATGACGAATATTAGATCACATACTGTCGAATATTCGGCAGTCGTGCACTGAGGAGCGTGAATGATTCTGGATCGGTTCCGGATCGATGATGAGGTCGCGATAGTCACCGGCGCGGGTCGTGGCCTGGGCGCGGCTATAGCGGTCGCGTTCGCGGAGGCGGGTGCGAATGTCGTCATCGCCGCACGGACCAAAAGCCAGCTCGATGAGGTAGCCGAGCGGGTCTCCGCCACCGGGCGACAGGCCCACGTGGTGCCTGCGGATCTGAGCGACGCCGAGGCCACGGCGGCACTCGCCGAGGCGGCGGTCGAACGCTTCGGGCGATTGGACATCGTGGTGAACAACGTGGGCGGCGCACTGCCGTGCCCGCTGCTGGATACGACGCCGCAGGCACTGCGGGACGCGTTCGACTTCAATGTCGCCAACGCGCACGCCTTGGTCCGCGCCGCGGTGCCGCGCATGCTCGAAACAGCGGGCGGCGGATCGATTCTCAACATCACGTCCACGATGGGGCGGCTTCCCGGACGTGCGTTCGCGGCATACGGCACCGCCAAGGCGGCTCTGGCCCATTACACCAAGCTCGCCGCTCTCGACCTCAATCCGCGTATCCGGGTGAACGCCATCGCGCCGGGCTCGATCCTGACCTCCGCACTGGAGGTGGTCGCCGGAAACGACGCCATGCGTACCGAATTGGAGTCGAAGACGCCGCTGCATCGCATCGGCGAACCGGAGGACATCGCCGCGGCCGCGCTCTATCTGGTATCGCCCGCGGGGAAGTATCTCACCGGCAAGATTCTCGAGCCCGACGGCGGCTTGATCGTTCCCAACCTCGACCTTCCGATCCCGGACCTGTGACATGACATATCGCGTAGTGCAATGGGGCACCGGCAATGTGGGCAAACATGCCTTGGCCGGCGTAATCGCCCATCCTGAGCTGGAATTGACCGGCGTGTGGGTGTCCGGTTCCAAGAGCGGAGCGGACGCGGGGACGCTCGCGGGGCTCGATCGGCCCGTCGGCGTCGCCGCGACGACCGACGCGGAGGCATTGCTCGCGTCGCGTCCGGACTGCGTCGTCTACTGCTGTATGACCGACAACCGGCTGTTCGAAGCCGTACAGGATCTGCAACGCATCCTGGCCGCCGGGATCAATGTCGTCGCGTGCGCACCCGTGTTCTTCCAGTACCCCTACGGCGTGCTGCCCGACGAGTTGCTGAAGCCGGTGCAGGAGGCAGCCGCGCAGGGCAATTCGTCGCTGTGGGTGAACGGCATCGACCCCGGTTTCGCCAACGACCTCCTGCCGCTCGCGCTCGCGGGGACCTGTCTGCGCATCGATCAGCTGCGGTGTCTGGAGATCGTGGACTACGCCAGCTACGACAACCGCGCGGTCATGTTCGACATCATGGGCTTCGGCAAGCCACTCGACGACATCCCCATGCTGTTGCAGCCCGGCGTGCTGTCGCTCGCCTGGGGCGGCACGGTTCGCCAGCTGGCGGCCGGGATCGGGGTCACCCTCGACGCCGTCACGCAATCGTACGAGCGGATCGCGGCGCCGGAGTCGTTCGACATCGCGACCGGGCACATCGCCGAAGGAACCGCGGCGGCACTGCGTTTCGAAGTGCGGGGCATGGTCGGAGACGTGCCCGTCACGGTGCTCGAGCACGTGACCAGGCTGCGCCCCGACCTGTGCCCGGACTGGCCCCAACCGGCGGACCCGGAGGGCTCCTACCGGGTCGAGATCACCGGCGAGCCCAATTACGCGTTGGATCTGGTGACCTCGAGCCGCAACGGGGATCACAACTACGCGACCGTCCTGGCTACCGGCCTGCGCATCGTCAACGCGATTCCAGCCGTGGTCGCGGCCCCCGCCGGAATTCTCACCGCACTCGATCTCCCGCTGATCACCGCTCCCGCGCAGCGTCCCGGTCGCTGATCCACCACCCGGTCCACGCCACGCGGAGGTAGACGGCCTGCGGAGCTGCTGACCGATCGCACGGCGGCCCCGCGGGGCTATTCGGCGTACCGCGCCGACGGTGCGCGGTCGAGGTCATCGATGAGCTCCGGCTTGCCGGCGTGGCGGTCTGTCGGCGACGGCATGTAGCGCTATCGGCCCCGGCCGGTCGTGTGACCGGCTCGGTAGCACGCGGGGCTACCCGGCCCGCACGGGACAGTGCCCCGTGGTCGCGAACTCGGATGCGGGCAGCCGACCGGAAGTGTTGGCGCGGTTGCTCGGCCGCGCTTCGGGCTCGCCCGTTTCGACCGGCCGGGCAAGTAGACGGCCGCCGCGGGGGCTACCCGGCTCGCAGCGCGGACAGTGCCCGCTCGATGTCGTCGGCGCCGTTGTAGAGGTGGAAGGCGAACCGCAAGCCGCCGCCTCGCGCTGAGGCGACCACCTCGGCCTGCTCGAGCCGGGCCGCGAGGTCGCCCGCGCCAGGGACGGAGACGATCGGCGAGGGCGCCTCGACGGGCTCGAAACCCAGTTCGCGCAGTCCGGCACGGAATTGGTCGGCGAGTTCGAGGTCGTGCGCGCCGATCTTGTCGACGGTGAGTTCCTCGATCAGCGACAGTCCGGCCAGTGCCGCCACGACGCCGAGCCAATCGGGCGTCGTGTCGAATCGCCGTGCCGTCGCGGGCAGCGCGGCCGGGCGGTACAGCTCCGCCCAGCGGTCCTCGGCGGCGTACCAACTGGAGCCGATCGGACGCAGCTGCGGGACGAGTTCGGGCGGCGTGGCGAGGAACGCGACACTGCGCGCGCCGATCAGCCATTTGAAGCTGGCGCAGACCCAGTAGTCCGCGTCGGCGAAGCGCAGCGGCAGCCAGCCCGCGGCCTGGGTGGCGTCCACGAGCAAACGCGCGCCGTTGGCCCGGGTGACCGCGCGCAGCTCGGGGAGATCGGCGACGCGGCCGTCCGCGGATTGGACCACGCTCACCGCCACCAACTCGGTCTCCGGACGTACCTGCGCGGCCAGCTCCGCCAAAGGGACGAAGCGCACGACGAGATCGTCCCGGTACACGAAAGGCATCGAGACCGAGGCGAATTCGCCTTCCGGCAGGAGGACCTCCGCGCCCGGTGGCAGTGCGGCGGCCACGGGTGCGATCAGGCCCGCGACACCGCTGCCGAGCGCTATGTCGTCGGCGGTGGCACCGTCGAGCAGCCGGGCGAAGCCCGCGCGCAGGTCGGGTACCAGGAGGTCCACTTGGGATGTCGGTCCACTGCGGCCGGTGGCCCAGCTCGTGCTCGCCTCGCGCACCGCGGTCAGAGCGCGGGCGGACGGCAGACCGAAGGAGGCGGTGTTCAGGTAGGTGATCTCGGGATCGAACTCGTCAGGCGCTAGCGAGGGCATGTTCGCAGCATCCGCCGGGCGGCGCGAGACCGTCCAGCGCCACCGGGCGGATAGTGGACCGTTTTCCCGCCCGTCACTTACCGGGCGCCCACATGTCGGACAGCAACTGGAAGCTCGGTGTGTCCGACAGCGACTGCATGGATTCGTAGATGCGCCGGTAGGCCGTGGAGGCGATGCGCCACTTGCCGTCGTCGTCGCGGCGGTAGGTGTCGGTGTAGTAGCCGGCTCCTCGGATCAGCACCCCGTACTCGGTGGCGATCACGGTGTCCTCGAAGGCCCAGGATCCCGTGGCCGTCGCGCCGTCGACGCCGATCTCCGGGTGGTTGGCGATGTGGACGGTGACCAGCGAGGGGCCGAGATTCTCCCGCATGAACGCGGTGATGGCGTCACGGCCGTCGAGGTTCAGCGGCTCGCCCATGGCGTGGGTGCCGTAGCGCCCTTTCGCGTCGACCGCGAGGGTGTCGGCGAACTCGTCCCACTCTTTGAGGTCGAGGGCACGGAAGTAGCGGTACTTCAACTGGCGGACGGCTTCGATGGCGTCGAGATCCATCTGTCGAGCCTGGCACGTGCAGCCCCCGCAGACAAGAACGTGTTCTATTTTGGTGCGAGTCGGCGTCGCGAAGGGACGGATCGAGATCCGCGAGGGCCAACCGTGTCGTGCGGAGCGGAGGCCGATCGGGGACCTCGGCCGCAGGCGAGGGTGTCGAACCGGGCGGGGCGGGTACCCCTATGACGGGCGTTATCGTCGCCACGACAGCGTCCTGGGTACCGATCTCGTCACGACCAGGGGAATCTTGCGATGACCGACCGCCATGCCACCCACGACTCGAACCAGCAGACCCCTCTCGACCAGGAACTCGCCCTCGAGGCGGCCGCGCGGCGCCTGGAGAACGAATTCGACGGCGTCGCCAGCGAAGCCGCGATCGAGGACCATCTCCATGCCTACTACGACCATGTCGCCGACCACGCCACCATCGTCAACTTCTTGCCGCTGCTGGCCGAGCGCTACACCCGCGAATGGCTGTTCGCCCTCGAGGATTCCGCGCACGGGTCCGCTTAGCGGCCTCTAAGCTCTACGCGAGCACGCGTGGAGGTTGGCAATGACGGTCGAGGTGATGACCGATTCCGAAACGAGGGATCTGCCGACCGGACAGGCAGCACGACCGAGCCAGCCCCCGGTATCGATGATCGAGCGGATGACGCTGATATTGGAGGCGTTCGACGGCGCGACGCCGACGCTCACCCTCGTCGAACTGGCCGAGCGCACCGGACTGCCGCGCTCCACCGTGCATCGCATCCTCGACCAGCTGATCCGGCTGCGCTGGCTGGCGCACGCGCCCGGCGGCTACCGGCTGGGCCTGCGCGCTCTGGAGTTGGGTGGCCTGGCCGCCGACCACAACGAGATCCGCGATGTGGTGAGCCCACTGCTGCACGACGTCTGCCAGCAGACCGGAATGGTGGGCCATCTCGGCGTTCTCGACGGGCGCGATGTGTTGTACCTGGACAAGGTCGGCGGCCGGATCGCCGCCAGCGTGCCCACCCGGCTCGGCGGCCGGATGCCCGCGCACAGCACCGCACTCGGCAAGGCGCTGCTGGCGACGCTGGACCCGAGCATCGTGGAGGCGTCCTTCCGGGATCGCCTGCCGCAATTGACCGCTCGCACCCTCGCCGACCGCGCCGAACTGCATCGCGAACTCGGCCGCATCCGCAACCGTCAGGGTGTCGCCGTCGACAACGAGGAGTCCGTGCCCGGAATCACGTGCGTGGCAGTGCCGATTCGCGGTCGCGGCGCGGCGGTGGCCGCGGTGTCGCTGTCGGGCCTGATCGGTGCCGACGCGGTGGCGCCGGACACCGCGCGGCTGGCCATGGCGCTGGCCGAGATCGCCCGTGAGGCGGGACGAACCCTGTGCCCTCGGCACGCGCGTAGGCTCTAGCTGCACCGCGCGGTCCAGCACCGGTGTGCCCGGCTCCGCCGGATCATTTCCGATCGGCCGCAGTCGTCCCCGGGCGGAATGGCCGAAATTAGCGGTGCGCTTGCTGAATTGCCCGCCTTTCACTCTGAAGAATTTTCGTTCGCCGTGCGCGCGAGCGGCCGGGCTGCTTTCCTGGTGAAGTCAGGATGGACAGTCCGCGAGGAGCCGAGCCGGAGTCGGGGAAGCGATGCACCGGGTACCGATCCAAGAGCGGCCATTCCGTTCCGAATGGCTATGGTTTGCGGCAGGCGCGCTGGCCACCGTCGCGGTGGTCGTCTGGCTGGTGCGGCCGTCGGCGCCGACCTGCGCCGCGGCGCGCCCGCTCGACGAGGTGTCCTCGCCGTCCCGATTCCCGGTATCCGCCGTGACTTTCGCGCCGATCGGGCCGGACATGTCCGCCGAGGTGCGCTACTACGTCTTCGGCACGCAGACATCGTGTTCCTTCCGCGAGCTGCCGCCGGGCGGCTACTATGCCGGGCTGTCGACCCCCGACTACGGGCGCGCCGATCTCTGCGGGGCATTCTTGGACATCGCGGGTCCACGGGGGTCGGTCCGCGCGCTGGTGGTCGACCACAGCCCGGCATGCGCTCCGGGACAGTTGGATCTCAGCGCGGCGGCGTTCGAGCGGATCGCCGATCCCCGCGACGGAGTGGCGCGGGTCGGCTACCGCCTGGTCCGCGATCCGCAACCGGCGCAGGAGCTGACCTACGAGGTGAAGCCGGATTCGTCCGCGGCCTGGTTCGGCATCCTGTTCGGTGGCACCGGAAATCCATTGCGCGAGGCGGCTGTTCGCCCGGCGGAGGGCGGGCCGTGGCGACAGCTCAGCCGAAGGGCCGACAACTACTGGACCCTCTCCGGCGCCGGGCTGGGCCCGTTCACCGCGCGCGTGACGGACGTCTTCGGCAACGAGGCCGAGATCACCGATGTGCTGGTGGAACCGGGGCGATACTCGGCGGGCACCCGGCTCTATTCCGGCGCGCCGTCGTTCACGTCGTCGCCGTCGCTGGCGACCGCGACAGGGCCCGTCACGGTCGCGTCCGGCTGCCGACGGTAGCGCTCAGGTGAGCCTCGCGGCCAGCGCACGACCAGCGGCCCGGCCGGAGAAGATGCACCCGCCGAGGAAGGTGCCCTCGAGCGCGTTGTAGCCGTGCACACCGCCGCCGCCGAATCCGGCGACCTCACCCGCGGCGTACAGACCCGGGAACGCCGTGCCGTCCGGCCTGATCACCTGGGAACTCAGGTCGGTCTGCAGACCGCCCAAGGTCTTCCGGGTGAGGATGTTGAGCCGGACGGCGATCAGCGGGCCCGCGGCGGGATCGAGGATCCGGTGGGGTTTGGCGACCCGGCCCGCCTTGTCGCCGAAGTAGCGGCGCGCGTTGGCGATCGCCATCAGCTGGCTGTCCTTGCCGTACTTGTTCGCCAGCTCCCGGTCGCGCGCGACGATCTGGCGTTCCAGGTCGTCGTAATCCAACTGGGGGCCGCGCGCGATCTTGTTCATGCCCTCGACCAGCTCGCGCAGCGTGTCCGCGACGACGAAATCGACGCCGTGCTGCTTGAACGCCTCGACCGGGCCCGGCGCGCCCTTGGCCACGCGGCTCTTCAACGTCAGTTTGAGGTCCTTGCCGGTGATGTCCGGGTTCTGCTCGGAGCCCGACAGCGCGAACTCCTTCTCGATGATCGACTGGGTGAGCACGAACCAGGAGTAGTCGTAGCCGGTCTTCAGGATCTCCTTCATCGTCGTGTTCGTATCGAATCCGGGGAAACACGGTGCGGGCAGCCGCTTTCCGTTGGCGTCGAACCACAGCGAGGACGGCCCCGGAATGATCCGGATGGCGTGGTCGGGCCAGATCGGGTCCCAGTTGACGATGCCCTCGGTGTAGTGCCACATGCGGTCGCGGTTGACGATGGCGCCGCCCGCGGTCTCGGTGATGGCCAGCATTCGGCCGTCGACGTGCGCGGGCACGCCGGAGATCATGGTTTCCGGGCACGGGCCCAGTCGTTCGGTGGGCCAGTTGCGCCTGATCAGCTCGTGGTTGTGGCCGATTCCGCCGGAAGCCACGATCACGGCCTTGGCGCGCAGTTCGAACCCGCCGACTTCGGTGCGGGACGAGGCGCGACCGCGCTCCAGATCGGTGTCCTCGAGCACGGCGCCGCGCACACCCACCACCGCGCCGTCCTCCACGATCAATTCGTCCACCCGGTGACGGAAGCCGAAGCGGACCAGCCCGCGCCGCTCGCCTTCGAGCACGGGCTCGGCGAAGACCCGGACCACCTCGGGGCCGGTGCCCCAGGTGAGGTGGAAGCGCGGCACCGAGTTGCCGTGCCCGTCAGCGGTGGCGCCGCCGCGTTCGGCCCAGCCGACCAGCGGTGTCACGCGCAGGCCGAGGTCGCGCAGGTAGTCCCGCTTCTCGGTGGCCGCGAACCGCACGTACGCCTGCGCCCACTGCCGGGCCCATTTGTCCTCGTCGTCGCGGTCGAACCCGGCCGAGCCGAGCCAGTCCTGCAGGGCCAGATCGTAGGAGTCCTCGATGCCGAGACGCCGCTGCTCCGGGCTGTCGACGAAGAAGAGCCCGCCCAGCGACCAGAACGCCTGGCCGCCGAGGTTGTTGCGGTTCTCCTGATCGAGCACGTGCACCGTGCGACCGGCCTTGACCAGTTCGTGCGTGGCGACCAGGCCGGCCAGCCCGGCGCCGACGACGAGGACGTCCGCCTCGGGGCTGCTGTGGGACATGTTCATCCTTCGGTTGCGGTGCTGTAGGCCAGCACGACGTGGTGGAAGAGTTCGGTGCGGCGCTCGCGCACGGCGGGGTTGTCCGGCTCCATCAGTACCTGCACGCTGGTGCCGTCGTGGACGGCGATGAGCGCTTGCCCGAACGCCTCCGGATCGGGCACGGTGCGGCCGCCGCGTGCGAGCGCCGCGACGATCGTGGGCATGAGCGCCGCGACGATGGCCTCCTCACGAGCGGCCATCACCCGGCGCAGCGCGGGGGTGCGCAGGGCGTGCGCGGTGAATTCGGCGGTGATCCGGTACCAGCCCTCCTCGACCGGGACCGCCCGTTCCAGGCGCTGGACGGCGGCGCGTACGTCATCGGCGCCCTCGGCCGCGATCTCGTCCAGGATGGCGCTCGCCTCGGCGAGCATCGCCGTGGAGCGCTGCTCCCACATGGCGAGGAACAGCTCGTCCAGCGAGCTGAAGTTCGAGTAGAACGCCCCGCGGGTGAATCCGGCGCGCTCGCAGACCCGCTCCACGGTGGCGCGGCCGAAACCCTCCTCGGCGAACGCCTCGTAGGCGGCGGTCAGCAGCCGGTTCCTGGTTTCGGCGCGGCGGCGGGTGACCCGCGCGGGCGCGGCCTGCGCGGCATCGGACGTCATCGTGCACCTCCTCGGTCGAGGCGTTGGATACAGGAATGTACTCGATACAGAAATGTATCATAATTCGCCGGACCGCGTGGCCGTATTCGCCGAGTAGGGTGATTCCGGCCCGACCGCCGCGGTCGGGATGCCCATCCGTGTCGATCCGATCGGTGCGAGGTGATCCGATGAGCGAGGTTCGCAGCCGTACGTCCGCGATGCGTAGCTGGCGGGTGCGCAGGCCGGGTCCGATCGAGAGCGGGCCGTTGGACGCGGAGCGAACACCCGTCCCCGAACCCGGTCCCGGCGAACTGCTGGTGCGTGTGCTGGCCTGCGGTGTGTGCCGGACCGACTTGCACGTGGCCGAAGGCGACCTTCCGGTGCACCGCGCCGGGGTGGTGCCGGGGCACGAGATCGTCGGCGAGGTCGTCGTGGTCGGCAGGGCCGCGGAGGGTTTCGCGGTGGGGGACCGGGTGGGCATCGCCTGGCTGCGGCACACGTGCGGCGAGTGCAAGTTCTGCCTGCGCGGGGCGGAGAACCTCTGTCCGCATTCGGCCTACACCGGTTGGGATGCCGACGGCGGCTACGCCGAATTCGCTTGTGTGCCCGCGTCTTACGCGCTGCGCCTGCCTGCCGGCTACTCCGATGCCGATACCGCCCCGCTGTTGTGCGCTGGCATCATCGGGTATCGGGCGCTGCTGCGGGCCGCCGTGCCGCCGGGCGGGCGGCTGGGGATCTACGGTTTCGGCGGCAGCGCCCACATCGCCGCTCAGGTAGCCGCCGCGCGCGGAGCGGAGGTGCACGTGATGACGCGGGATCCGGCGGCGCGGGAGCTCGCCGCCGCGCTGGGCGCCGCCTCGGTGCAGGGCGCGGCGGATCCGCCTCCGGTACTGCTGGATTCGGCGATCCTGTTCGCGCCCGTCGGTGAGCTGGTGCCGCCCGCGCTGGCGGCGCTCGATCGCGGCGGGATCCTCGCCATCGCCGGTATTCATCTCAGCGACATTCCCGCCTTGAACTACCAGCGGCATCTGTTCCAGGAACGGGAGATTCGCTCGGTGACCGCGAACACCCGCGCGGATGCCCGCGAATTCCTGGCTTTCGCCGGCGAACACCGGATACATCTGACCACGCACGGGTATTCCCTGGACATGGCCGATCGGGCGCTGGCCGATCTCGCGCACGGACGATTTGCCGGTGCGGCGGTTCTCCTGCCGTAGAACACGATTCGGCGCTGACTCCGTATCGGTCGGATGGAGTTCCTTGACGGCCTCCTGAGCCGTTCTTACCTTCGCGGATATAGCCGAGTAATTGTCACTGACAAGTGTCGCTCGGCTGTCTCACAACGGCGTGAGTAGGTGAGCACGATGGCCAACCGGAAGGTAATCCAGTTCGAGAAGTGGCGTGTAGTAAGGGCATTCGCCGTGCTACTGCTCGTCGCGGGTTTCGGGGCAGCGACGGGAATGCACGCATGGGCCGCGTCCTGTGCGGCGGTCGACGTCGTCGTCGCCAGAGGCACCCATGAACCCGGGTATCTGGGTTCGGTGGTGGGCGATCCGCTGTACGACGCACTGTGGCAAGCACTTCCGGTCGATTCACAGGCCTATCGGGTGGACTACCCCGCCGACCTGCTCGATCCGTCCTCGATCAGCCGCGGCACCCGGGACATGACCGCGCACCTGATGTGGCAAGCGGCGAACTGCCCGGACCAGCGGTTCATCCTGGTCGGCTTCTCGCAAGGCGCCGTCGTCACCCACGGGGTGCTCGGCACCGGCATCGTCACCGTGCTCGGTGGCATCTACTCGCTGCCCGGAGATCTGGAATCCCGGGTGGCGGCGGTGCTGCTGTTCGGCGACCCGATCCGGCTGATCGGCTGGAACGTGCCGGACGGATACGCCGGGCGGACCGGAAACTACTGCGCGAACGGTGATCCGGTGTGCGAAGGCGGCATCCGTCCGGCCGCGCACACGGACTACCGGTGGGCCATGTGGCCCGCCGTGGAGTTCGCGGTAGACCGGATGTGACATCCCGAGACGGGAAATCCGCGGGGTGGGGGGGGGCCGCGGGGGGGGCGGCCCCCCCCGACGGGGCCGGGAAAACCA
>NZ_JBSGCA010000037.1:25309-62671 GCF_053601535.1 Nocardia sp. NPDC004718 | reverse complement strand
GTCTGGGGGGCCGCCGTGTTGTGCGCTGTCCAGGTTTTGTGTCCGCCCGTCTCGGATTAGCGGGGGGGCGGCCGGCCCCCGTGGCGGGCCCCACCCCTCAGTCCTGCACAGTTACCACTGCAAGCCCGGAACGACGCGCGCGACGCGCGCCGCGGGGGAGGGCAGCGCCATGAGCGGCATGATCACCGGCGCCAGCGCGGACAGCGCGCCGCCGGGCGCTTCGGCAGCGGGCGACGGATCGGCCGGACGGCGGTCCGAGCCGCCCCGCGCCGCGCGGGACTCCCCGAACAGCCGGAAGCCTTGGTGCATGATCTGACGCTTCACCGACGGCATCAGCAACTCGACCGCCTGGGCGAAGGTGCCGACGGGCGTGTCGATGCGATGCGGCCGGTCCTCGAGCGCGCGCACCACGATCGCCGCGGCCTGATCCGGATCCGGCACCGGAAGCGAGCGGTACAGGTCGGTCGGGGCGATCATCGGGGTCCGCACCAGCGGCATCCGCACCGAGGTGAACGTGATACCGGCATCCCGGTTCTCCACCGCCGCGATGTCGCTGAAGTTGTCCAGCGCCGACTTGCTCGCCACGTAGGCGGCGAACCGGGGCACCTTGGTCTGCACCGCGATCGAGGAGATGTTGACCACGTGTCCGAAGCGGCGCGCTCGCATCGACGGCAGCAGTCCCAGGATGAGCCGCACGGCGCCGAAGTAGTTCACCGCCATGGTGCGCTCGAAATCGTGCATCCGGTCGGTGGAGTTGAGCACGGAGCGGCGGATCGAACGGCCCGCGTTGTTCACCAGGTAGTCGACGTGGCCGTGGTCGTCGAGGACGCACTGCACGAGCTTCTCGACCGCTTCGGAGTCGGTGATGTCGCACGGGTAGGTATGCGCGACACCGCCTTCCGCGCGCACCGCCTCGGCGGCGGCCGCCAGGTCGTCGTGACCGCGGGCGACCATGAGGACCGTGGCGCCGCGCCGTGCGACGGCGTGCGCGGTGGCCAGTCCGATGCCGGAGGACGCTCCGGTGATGAGCACGACCCGCCCGGCGAGCGGGTCACCGGTGACCGTGACGCGGCCGCGCTGCGGGTCGAGGTGGTCGCGCCAGTACTGCCACAACCGCTCGGCGTAGCTGTCGAACGACGGGACGGTCAGGCCGGAGCCGCGCAGCTGGGCGCGGGTGGAATCGCTGATGAACTCCGCGGAGAACGAGGTGTGCGGAGCGACTTCGGCCGGGATGCCCACCTGCTCGAGCAGGAAATCGCGCACGGTGGTGACGCCGGGGATGTGCGCGAGGCCGCTGAGCGCCAAACCGCTGCCCGGCACCGTTCCCACACCGGTCGGGGCGCCCGCCGCGGCGGCGAGCGCGCGATACACCTCCCCGAAGGGCTGCGGCTCGGGGTTGACCAGGTGGAAGGTGCGTCCGTCCAGGCCGGGGCGACGGATCAGTTCGCTCATGGCGGCCGAGACATAGTCGACCGGAACGATATTCGTGGCACCGAGATCGGGCAGCGGCAACGGCAGATCGGACGGCAGCGTGGCCAGCCGCGCGATCGCGCCGAAGAAGTAGTAGGGGCCGTCGATCTTGTCCATCTCGCCGGTGCGGGAATCGCCCACGACGATCGCGGGCCGATAGACCCGCCAGCGCACGCCGCGCGCCTGGCGGACGAGTTTCTCGGCGGCGAACTTGGTGCGGTGATACGGCGAGGTCAGCTGCTGTCCGAGGTCGAAGTCCTCCTCGAAGAACTTGCCTTTGTGGTCGCCCGCCACCGCCACGGAAGACACGTGGTGCAGCACCGCGCCCAGCTCGCGAGCCAGGTTCAGCACCGAGCGCGTGCCGGTGACGTTCGCCGCGTGCGCGGTGTCCTCGTCGGCCGTCATGTCGTAGACCGCGCCCAGATGAACGATGTGGTCGGCCGACGGCGCTTCGCACGCCAAACCGAGCCCTTCGGCGGTGAGATCGCCGATCAGCGCGTAGACCCGCTCGGCGCCGCGCCAGCCCGCCGCGATGTCGGTGAACTTGCCCAGTGACGTCTCACGCACCAGCACGTGGACGATCGCCTCGGCATCGTTGTCCAGCAGGTCTTGCACAACCCGCCTGCCCAGGAAACCGGTCCCGCCCGTCACGATGTAAGTGGCCATCGCACTCTCCTGCTGTTCAGTCGAACCTTGTTGTCGCACAATTCATCCGGCATGCGGCAATGGATGCGGACAGCGTCGATTCGGCCCCCAGCGACAGACGTCGGGCCGAAAGTAGGAACACCTTCGTCCTGACTTATTACTGAACAGTAATCGACCGCGTGTGGCCCCGGCAAGCGATCATGACCCGTTCACCCTGTGGGACTGGTCACCGTCGGCGCAGGTCAAACGGTATGTGTTACAAAGATTTCCAGTTACCCGAGTTCTGGTCGAGTGTCCAGCAACTGGACAGCGTCCGATCGGGCTACTTCTTCTCGACGCGGGCGGGCGGCGTCTGCAGCGGAGGCTTGTCGCGCAGGAACGTCTCGAAGGCGTCCAAGTCGGTCGGGCCCACCGCGGTATCGGCCCCCTCGGTGAAGACGGTGAATCCGTCGCCTCCCGAAGCCAGGAAGTTGTTGGTCGTGATGCGATACGTGGCGACCGGATTCAGTGGCTGACCTGCGATGCGGACGCTGTCGGCGATCACCTTCGCGCCTCTGGGGGCGGTGTCGGAATAGGTATAGCTGAGCCCCGCCGGAGACAGAATGGTCGATTTGCCGGAGCTGTTCCACTGCTGTTCCAGCAGGCGCAGGATCTGGCTGCCGGTCAGCGTGAGCGTAACGACCTGGTTGCCGAACGGTTGGACGGTGAAGAGGTCGCCATAAGTGACCGGCCCCTGCTTCAAATCGGCGCGCACGCCACCGGGGTTCATGAAGGCGGCGACGGCGGCGGCCGGACCCGCCGTGACCGACAGCATGGAGTCGGCGATCACGTCGCCCAAGGGCGAGGTGCCCGCCGGTCCCGGGTCGTGCGGGATGGCGTTCGCGGCCGCGCCGACGACGCGGCCCGCGCGCGGCCGGGACTGCTCGGTGTAGAAATCGATCAGCGCGGTCGTCTGAGCGTCGGGTGTCACCTCGCGGGTCACCACGCGGTTGACCGCCGAGGCCTGCACGCCGTCGCCGCCGAAACGCAGCGTGACGTCGGTGACGAGCCGCCCATACGAGGCGGCCTGGGTGATCACCTTGCCGCCGATGGTGCACACGTAGGGCTGGTGGCTGTGGGCGGTGAACACCGCCCGGACCGCGGGGTCGATCCGCTCGGCCAGTCCCGTCACGTTCGGGGTGACGTTCGCGCAGCCGTTGTAGTCCAGGGCCGCGTCCCGCTCCGGCCGCTGGGAACCGCCGTCGTGCACCAGCGCCACGATCGCTTCGGCGCCCGCGGCCTTCAACTCCGGCACGTAGCGATTGATCGCGGCGGCTTCGTCGCCGAAGTGGAAGCCCCGGATACCCTCGGGCAGAACGGCGCTCGCGGTTTCGGGCGTGACCGCGCCGACTACGCCGATCCGATGACCGCCCACCTCCAGCATGGTCCACGGGCGCAGCGCGGGCGGTGGGTTGCCCTGCGCGTCGACGACGTTCGCCGCGAGATAGGGGAATCTCGCGCCGGTGAAGGGAGCGCCGGGAGAACATCCGTCGAAGGCACACCCGCCTCGTTGCAAGCGCGCCAATTCGAGCACGCCGTCGTCGAATTCGTGGTTGCCGACCGCGGACGCGGCCACTCCCACGTTGTCGAGGAAGTCGATCGTCGGCTCGTCGTGGAACAGGCTGGAGATCAGCGGGCTGGCCCCGATGTTGTCCCCGGCCGCCACCACCGCGCTGGACGGATAGGCGGCCTTCAGCCGTGCGAGATGAGTGGCGAGATACGCGGCTCCGCCCGCGTCGTATTGCGCGATCCTGCCGTTGGACCCGCTCGGCGGCTGCAGATTGCCGTGCAGATCGTTGAAGCCGAACAGGTGCACCTCGTCCGGTTGCGCCGCACGCAGGTCGTTCGTCGAGATCAACGGCACGATCCCGGCCGCCGTGGAGGAGCCGGGACCGGCGCCGGGATCGGACGTCGTGCCGCAACCCCCCACCAGGCCGACACCGACAAGACCGGCAAGAACCACGGCGATGCGGCGGCGCGCTCTCATATCACGACTGTCCCACGTCGGCGACGTTCGCGCACGACAGCCGAAATGCCGCCTGCCGCACGGCGATGCGCCGGGCCCGATCCCGCTACTGCGCGGCCGGGAATTCCTCGGCGAGTTCCTCGAAGACCGCGGTGTTCATCGCGAAGGCGCGCCTGCCCTCATCGAGCACGCGGCGGCGCTCCAGGTCGTCGAGCGGCAGCCGGTCGAGCAGGGCACGGTATTCCCGCTTGAACGCGGCGGGATTGCCGACGCCGTCGAAGACGTAGAAGCGGACGCCGTCGCCGCGATGCGGTAGGTCCCACAGCTTCTCCGCGGTGCCGCGGATGACCTGCCCGCCGGACAGGTCGCCGAGGTAGCGGGTGTAGTGGTGGGCGATGTACCCGGCGGGCCAGTCGCGCGCGCACTCGTCGATACGTTCGGCGTAGGCGGCGGTGGCGGGCAACGGCTCCAAGCCGGTTCGCCAGCCGGGGCCGAGCAGATGCGTGAGGTCGCGCTCGAGTTCCGCGGTCCGGGCCAGCTCGGGCCGGATGAACGGCCCGGCCACCGGGTCGTCGGCCAGCGCCGCCCACCGCTGTTCGAGCGCGCGGTAGATGTACCAGAGCTGGCCGGTGTAGCGGTGATACGAGTCGACGCCGAGCGATCCGCCGAGCATGTCGCTCATGAAGCGGGAGTTCTCCGCCTCCGCATGCTGTTGCGCGGTGGCGGTGCGGATCTGCGCCGAGAACGGTATTGCCTCCGACATGTCCGGACCACCTCACCTCACAGCGGGGCCGCCACCGAATCGCGGGCCCTGACCAGTTCGATAAGAGATTACCGGTCGGAAGTTGCGCGCGCATGCACCTCGCGGCTCAGTGCGCGGGCGTCGATCGGCGGCGGCGCCGGACGATCGGGCGGCGCAGCGAGCCGAACCGGCGCAGTATCCGCGGCCTGCGCACGGTGCGGTCGCACCATTCGCCGAGAGTCACGCCCGCCGCCAGCGCGCAGCCGACGCCGACGGCCGCGAGCAGCTGGTTGCCTCCGATCAGCAGTTCGTCGTTGAGCAGGGCGTAGAGCCCGCGGTAGACCTTGAGGCCGGGAAGCAGCGGAGTGATGCCCGCGACGGCGACGACCAGCGGCGGAGTCAGCGCGCGGCGGGCCATCAGGCCACCGGCCAGGCCGACCAGCGTCGCGGCGACGCCGGAGGAGATCACCGGGCCGAAACCCGCCTCCTGGATGAGCAGGAAGCAGATGATGCCCGCCGCGCCGCTACCCGCGGCCGCGGCCAGCGCCCGGCGTTCGGCGTAACAGGCGAGCGCGAACGCCAGGGCCGCCACCGCACCGGCCACGATCTTCACCGGCAAGTCGGTGATGTCGCGGGTGGAGGTCAGGTACACCGGGGGCACGGTGGCGTCGACGAGATCGGCGATGCGCAGGGTGAGCGCGATACCCGCGATGATGCCGCCGGTCATCATCATCACCTCGAGCATGCGGGCCGTAGCCGTGATGGGCGCGCCGGTGATCGCGTCCTGTACCGAGCCGACCAGTTGCAATCCGCTCAGCAACACGGTGATTCCGGCCGCGATGATCAGGGTCGGGTCGACGTCGATCCGCAAGCGCGCGGCGAGGCTCGCCAGCACGATGGCCGGGATCGCCGCGATGGCGCCGCCCACCATGTGCTGGAAGAAGAACGGCAGCCCGTAGCGATTGAGGACGCGATTGGTGCGGTCGATCGCCGCGGTGGTCGCGAAACTGACCGCGGCCACCAGGGCGCCGCCGCCGAGCAGCGCGGCGATCGCCGCCGCCATCAGCGACCACGCCGCGGTGGCGGTCCAGCGGTGGTACGGGTGCGGCGCCGAGGTGATCGCGTCGAGTGCGGCGCGGGCCTGAACCGGTGGGACCACTTCGTTGCGGATCCGGCGGGTCAGCCGGTCGACGGCGGCGAGCCGGGTGAAATCCAGGGCGCGGTAGTGCACGATCCGCATCGTGCTGGCCGGTGGCAGCGCGGGGCCGCGGTCGGCCCAGATGCGGATGGCGTCGTAGGTGACGTCGATGCTGCACCGGGACAGCCCGTAGGTGGCGGCGATGAACCGCACCGTCGTGGTGGTGTCCACCACTCCGGTGCCGGAGGCCAGCACCACTTCGCCGACCCGGACCGCGAGGTCGAGGACTTCGGCGACCCTGGCGTCGTCGGTGAGGTCGATCGGCTGCAACGGCGTCGGCGCGGTGACGATGGTGTCCGCGGTCGCCTGCCGGTCCGCGACCAGCCTGCCGACGGCCTGGGTGACGACCGGAATCGGCCGGGCACGCCGCAGGCGAAGCCCGCGACGCCAGCCGAGGTGATCCACCCGTCCGGTGGTGACATCGCCTACGGAAGTTGCCTCAGGACTCATGGAGGCGAACCTAGTCATCCGATGTCTTCTCGGCATCCGTGCGGGTCGCGGGGGCGCGCCGGTCGCGACCACCCCTTGGTCGGACCGTGGATTCATGGTAGAACTTGTTCTAATTTCGGCGATGGGAGCGCGTACGGTGCGGTACGGAATCGTGTTGTTCACCAGCGATCGGGGCATCACCCCCGCGGATGCGGCGGTGGCCGCCGAGCGTGCCGGATTCGACACGTTCTATGTGCCCGAGCACACGCACATTCCGGTGGTCCGGGCGGCGGCGCACCCGCGCACCGGTGATGCGAGCCTGCCCGACGACCGTTATCTGCGGACTCTGGACCCGTGGGTCGCGCTCGGCACCGCCGCGTCCGTGACCGAGCGCATCGGCTTGTCCACCGCGGTGGCGCTGCCCGCCGAACACCATCCGATCACGCTGGCCAAGACCATCGCCTCGCTGGATCACCTGTCCGGCGGCCGGGTCAGCCTCGGCGTCGGATTCGGCTGGAACACCGACGAATTGGCCCACCACGGTGTGCCCGCGGGCAAACGCAGAATGGTGCTGCGGGAGCATCTGGAGGCCATGCGCGTGCTCTGGACCGAAGAGGAAGCCGGCTTCGACGGCGAGTTCGTCACCTTCGGCGCCAGCTGGTCCTGGCCGAAGCCGGTGCAGAAGCGCATTCCGGTCCTGCTCGGCGCGGCGGGTACCGAGAAGAACTTCACTTGGCTGGCGAAGTACGCCGACGGATGGATCACCACGCCCACCGAGGACGACCTGGACCCCAAGATCGCTCTGCTGCGCCGGATCTGGCGC
This sequence comes from Nocardia sp. NPDC004718, assembly GCF_053601535.1. Classification (NCBI taxonomy): domain Bacteria; kingdom Bacillati; phylum Actinomycetota; class Actinomycetes; order Mycobacteriales; family Nocardiaceae; genus Nocardia; species Nocardia sp. NPDC004718. The sequence goes on along the minus strand of NZ_JBSGCA010000037.1, from coordinate 55,359 downwards.
GAGCAGGGGCGTGCCGACAATCCGGAGGTCATCGCGCTGGCCGGGCGGCACGACGCGCAGCAGCTGGCGCGCTGGGCCGAAGCCGGTGTCACCGAAGCCGTTTTCGGACTGCCCGACCGTTCCGCGGAGGACGTCCGGGCCTACCTCACGCGCCTGGCTGGAAAACTGGGTATCGAGCAAGCCGGGTGACACGCGCGGCGTGACCAACCGCGTCCGCGGATCACAACAAGGGCTCACCAAGGCACCGGCCACGACGATAGCGCCCGCTGATGAGAAGTGGCCCGCGCGAAGCGGGTTCGCGCGGGCCACGGAGGACGCTGTCAGCGCAGGTCGCGGCTGCGGAAGGCGGTGATGCCGACGGCGAGCAGCGCCACGGCGGTCGCGAGCAGCCACAGCAGCGGCTGCGCCTGGAATTCGGCGCCGGGCACCTTCGGCGGGTGGACGAACGGCACGAGATCGAGCATCCAGTGCGGCAGGCCGTCGAGCGAGCCGACGAAGAAGATCACCACCATGGCGCTGAGCACGCCCCACGCGACCGGGGCGAACCGCGGTGCGAGACCGTAGAGCGCGACCGCGATGCCTGTGACGACCCACACCGCGGGCACCTGCACGGCGGCGGCGGCCGACGACTGGGAAAGTTTCGTCCCGAGGTCGCCGTCCGCCGCGCCGTAGACGATGCCGATCGCCACGCCCGAGACCAGCAGTGCCGCGGCGGGGCCCAGCAGCGCGAAGCCGATGTGGCTCAGCGCGTAGCGGACGCGGCCGACGGCGCCGGACAGGGTGGCCTCGACCCGGGCGCTGGTCTCCTCGTCGTGCAACCGCAAGGCCGCGGAGATCGAGTAGGCGGACGCGGCCGCGGCGAGCATCGTGAGCGCGTAGGTGATGAAGGACTGCTGCAGCTGCTGTGAGCCGCCCATCCGGGTGACCATGTCCCGGATGGACGCGCTGCCGTCGAGCATGTCGCCGACGCTGTTCACCGCGCCGCCGATCAGCAGGCCGTAGAGCGCGAAGCCCACCGTCCACGCCAGCAGGGTGCCGCGCTGCAAGCGCCAGGCCAGCCCGAACGGACCGGACAGGATCGCCCCCGCCGCGGACGGCCCCGGACGCTCGGCGATGAGCCCCGAACCGACGTCGCGATTGCCGAGCAACGCGTACGCGACGCCGGTGCCCAGCACCGCGAGGGCGGCGAAGAGCAGCAGCACCCACCAGCGTTCCTCGGCGTACGGGCGGATCTGCAGCGACCAGCCGATCGGCGACAGCCACGACAGCACACCGTTTCCGGCGTCACCGACCGCCCGTAGCGCGAACGCAGCGCCGAGTGCGCCGAACGCCACGCCGCGCGCCACCCGCGCACCGGCGCTGACCTGGGCGGCGACCGCCGCGACGGCCCCCCAGACGATGCCGGACGCGGCCAGGGCGGCGCCGAAGGCCACCGATCCCGCGCCGGGCAGGTCGGTGCCGTAGAGCGAAAGGGCGCACACGATCCCGGCGAGCAACGCGCCCGAATAGGTCATGATCAGGGTCGCGGTGAGACCGGCGAAGCGTCCGATGCTGGTGGCGCTCACCAGTTCCGCGCGCCCGGTCTCCTCCTCGACCCGGGTGTGCCGGATCACGGTGAGCACCGTGGCGATGGCGATCATGGTGTACATGGCGCCTGCTTTCCAGGTGCCGATCGACCCGAGCGCGGAGCTGAACACCGGGCCGTACATGGCGATCAGCGCGGGACTGTCGGCCGTGGTCCGCGCGAAGCTGTCCAGGGACGCTTGATCGTCGTACAGACCCTTGATGCTGGCGACCTGGAACGCGGGCATCAGACCGATGAGCAGCGTCCACAGCGGCAGCACGATCCGGTCGCGCCGCAGGTACAGCCGCAGCAATCCGCCGGTGCCCGCGAAGTCGCCGGATACGCCGAATGCCCGCGCCGCCGTGGCGCGGCCGGCGATGGCGGTGGTCATGCTCGCACCTTCTCCCCGGTGGCCGCGCCGGACTCGGCGCCGTGCCCGTCGACGTGGTAATGCCGCAGGAACAGCTCCTCGAGCGTGGGCGGCGTGCTGGTCAGGCTGCGCACGCCCGCGTCGCCGAGCACCCGGATGAGCTCGCCGAGGTGCTCGTTGTCGACCTGGCAGCGCAGCGTGTGGTTATCGAGTTCGATGTCCTCCACGCCCGGGATGCGGCTCAGATCGCCCGCGTCGCCGGTCAATTCGGCGGTGATCGACGTGCGCGACAGATGGCGCAGGTCCGACAGCGACCCGCTCTCCACCGTGCGCCCGGCGCGAATGATGGTGACCCGATCGCAGAGCGCTTCGACCTCGGACAGGATGTGGCTGGACAACAGGACGGTCGCGCCGCGCTCTCGCGCCTCGTGCACGCACTCCCGGAAGACCTGCTCCATCAGCGGGTCCAGCCCCGATGTCGGCTCGTCGAGCAGCAGCAGCGGCGCGTCGGAGGCCAGCGCGGCGACCAGCGAGACCTTTTGGCGGTTGCCCTTGGAATAGGTGCGCGCCTTCTTGCGAGGGTCGAGATCGAAGCGCTCGATCAGCTCGTCGCGCCGCTTCTCGTCGAGACCGCCCCGCATCCGGGAGAGCAGATCGATGGTCTCCCCGCCCGACAGCGACGGCCACAGCGTGACATCGCCCGGCACATAAGCCAATTCGCGGTGCAGGGCGACCGCGTCGGCCCACGGGTCGCGGCCGAACAGCCGAGCCTGCCCGCCGCTGGCGCGCAGGATGCCGAGCAGTACCCGGATGGTGGTGGACTTGCCCGCGCCGTTGGGGCCGAGGAAGCCGTGGATCTCGCCTTCGGCGACGGTGAGGTCGAGGCCGTCCAGCGCGGTGACGTGACCGAAAGTCTTGCGCAGGTCGCGGACTTCGATGATGTCGGACATCACTTCTCCTTGGTGAATGTGTCCAAGATCGTGGGATCGGTGAGCAGCCCTTGGGTGTAGAACTCCAGGGCCGGTGGGGTGAGTTCTTCGCTGAGTTCGCGAATCGCCTTGCGATAGTCGATCGTCTCGTCGCGGTGCTGGCGCATCTGCATGTACAGCATGGTTGCGCCGACGTTCAGCATCATCAGGTATCGGGCGCGCGCCGCCGGGTCGCGGCTGGGTTTGATTCTGCCCGCCTCGACCGCCTTCTCGAGGTATCCCTCGGCATCTGCGGCCATGTGCTCGAACAGTGATTCCGCCATCGGTCCGCCTGCCTGCAGGCTACGCACCATGTAGGCGACCAGCGGCGCGTACGACTCGATCTCGGCCAGGGCGTCGAGCATGCCCGCCTTCACCGACGACGCGGTGATCGCCTTGACCTTCTCGTCGCGGATCAACTGCAGCACCCGGTCGTCGCAGGCGGCGCGCAGGCCGTCCTTGGACCCGAAGTGATGGTTGACCAGGCCGGGGGAGACGCCGGCGGCGGCGGCGATCTTGCGGACTCCGACCTGGAATCCGTGTTCGCCGAACACCTCGATCGCGGTATCGCGAATGCGCGCCGCGGTGCTCAGATCGTCGGCGGATCCTTGCGGAACGGGCTGTTGGTTAAACACATGTTCAGTATATTAAACAGGCGTTCAACGGTCTAGCAAGACCTGTCGCCGACTTGTCGCGCATCACGGTTTGCCGCCCGTGTACCGGGCTATCGTCGAGACATGACTAGCGGCACGGCAACGACGGCGGACCACCTACGCGCGGCACTCGACGGACCTTGGGCGGCCGTCCGGGACGAAGCCAGGACCCTGCTGGCCGGGGAGGAGTTCACCGCCGATCCCTACCTCGACTACAAGGCCGCCCGGGCGCGCGTGCTCGAGCAGATGAAGGCGATCTCCACGATGGGATTCGCCGAACGCGGCTTCCGCCGGGAGAACGGCGGTACCAGTGAGCCGGGCGCCGCGGTGGTCGGCCTGGAGATGCTCGCGTACGCGGACCTGTCGTTGTGGGTGAAATCGGGCGTGCAATGGGGTCTTTTCGGCGGCGCCGTGGAGAATCTCGGCACCGAACGGCACCGGGAGTACATCGAGCGCTTGATCTCGCTGGATCTACTCGGCTGCTTCGCCATGACCGAGTCCGGGCACGGCAGCGACGTCGGGAACCTGGAGACCACGGCGACCTACGACCCGCAGACCCAAGAGTTCGTGGTGCACTCGCCGACGCCGTCGGCGCGCAAGGACTACATCGGGGGCGCGGCCGAACACGCCAGGATGGCCGCGGTGTTCGCGCAGCTGATCACGCAGGGCGAGAACAAGGGCGTGCACTGCCTGCTGGTGCCCATCCGCGACGAGAACGGCGCCGACCTGCCCGGCGTGACCACCTATGACGACGGCCTCAAGGGCGGCCTGCCCGGCGTGGACAACGGGCGCATCGTCTTCGATCACGTGCGCGTGCCCCGGGAGAACCTGCTCAACCGCTACGCCGACGTCGCCCCGGATGGCACCTACAGCTCCGAGATCGACAACCCCAGCCGCCGGTTCTTCACCACGCTCGGCACCCTGGTGCGCGGCCGGGTGAGCGTCGGCGGCGCCGCGGCGGCGGGCGCGCGGGTCGCCTTGAGCATCGCGGTGCGCTACGCGCTGCTGCGCCGCCAGTTCTCCGACCCGGACACCGGGGTGGAAACCGTGCTGCTGGACTACCGCAGTCACCAGCGCCGTCTGCTGCCGCTGGTCGCGAAGTCGTATGCGCTCGCGTTCGCGCAGAACGACCTGGTGCGGCGGATGCACCTGGTGCAGACCGGCCAGAATCTCGAGCCGGGCGCACAGCGCGCACTGGAGAAGCGCGCGGCGGGCCTCAAGGTCGCGCAGACCAACCACGCCACCCGCGCCATCCAGGAGTGCCGCGAAGCGTGCGGCGGCGCGGGTTATCTCACGGAGAACCGGCTGGTGACCTTGAAGGCCGACACCGACGTGTTCACCACCTTCGAAGGTGACAACGTGGTGCTCACCCAGTTGGTGGCCAAGGAACTGCTCACCGCCTACGCCGACGAGGTGCGCGACCTGGACGCTCTGGGCTGGGTGCGCTTCGCCGCGACCATGGCCGGTGACGTGGTACGCAAGCGTTCGGGCGTGCGCCAGCTGATCCAGACCCTCCGTGACCGCGGCGACGATTCCATCGATGAGGGCGATCTGTCCCGCCGGGCGGTGCAACTGCAATTGTTCGCCGACCGGGAGGACTACCTGGTCCGCACCGCGGCGCACCGGCTGCGCGCCAGGGCTGAGGAGACCGGCCCGTTCGAGGCGTTCAACAATGCCCAAGACCACATCCTGGCCGCGGGCTCGGCGCACATCGACCGGCTGGTGCTCGAGGCGTTCATCGAAGGGATCTCCGACATCGAGGACCCGGCCGCGCGTGAACTCGCCGACTGGATGTGCGACCTGTTCGTCTACTCCACCATCGAGGAGAACCAGGCCTGGTACATCATGCACCGGTTCATGTCGGTGGACCGGGCGAAGGCGGTGCGCCGCGGCGTCAACGAACTGGTCGACCGGCTGCGTCCGCACGCTTCGACCCTGGTCGAGGCCATGGGCGTGCCGGAGCGGATGCTGCGCGCGGCCATGCTCGACGACGCGAGCGTCTTCCAGCGGGACCAGCCGATCTCGGCGTCGTCCTAGCGGCCGGGCGGTCGCACCCGTCGGCGGCCGCTCAGCCCGGTCCGTACGCCGTGAGCGCGGTGACCACGAACCACACGACCCAGACGAAGGCGACGATCATGCCGATGGCCAGGACGGTACGCATCACCGCGCGCCCGAAGTCGAGGTCGCCGGACTCGCGTGGATACAGCTTCCATGGGCTGTACCAGGGCGCCCGGATGACGAAGGCGGACGCCTGCGCTTCCCGCTCGGCCTGCGCGAGTTCCTCCGCGTAGGCCTCGGCCTGCGCCTGGTTGGGCCCACCGTGCCAGAGCGTGATGTCGATCGGGCCGAGGAAGCCCTCGTTGAGCAGTTCCTGCGGCGCGGGCAGGTAGGGCAGGATGCCGAGACCGCGGAACGCGACGGCGACGTCGTTGGCCGTCCAGAGGAACTTCTCCTCCGTGGCGAGCGAGTCGAAGTAGTGCCGCAGCCGGCCCGGGTCGTCGCCGATGATCACGTCGAAACTCGGATCAGCCCACCGCTGTTCGAGTCGCAACTGGGCGCCTGACAACGGCACGACCAGCGCGACGCCGTGCACGACCCGCTGCCCGAGGCCGCGGGCGGCCAGCCATTCCTGCAACGCGAAAGTGTGCTCGCGGGATTTGTCCAGCGGCGTGCTGCGGTCGCGGCTCTCCGTCGCCACCGGCTCGCCGTTGATGGTCCACTCGCCGTTGAGCGGGACCTCCAGCACGCCGTCCTGGCGGGCGACCAGCGCGTCGGCCTCGATCACCACGCAACTGGTCGGGGTCCAGATCACGGCATCGAATTGGTGCAGCCGATCCTTGTGGAACAAGCTGCAGGTGATCGTCGCGACACCATGCGGACTCCCGGGGTCCTTCCAGGTGCGCAGCCAATCGATCAGCACCCGCTCGGCATTGGTACCTGCGGCGTTCTGGACTCGCACGAGCATTGGCGGCCACCCTTCGCGTCGACACTCGACAGTGGACAGGATACGAGGTGCCGCAACGGATTCGCCGCGCCCGTGCCGACGAACGGCGTGTCGGGCGCGAGGCATGGCGGCCGGGCTACTCCGGTTCCTCGGCGGCGATCCGGCCCGCCCGCACGGCCCCGGCCAGTTCGGCGTGGTCGGCATCGGTGCGGTCGGCGTAGCGCACCGCGAACGCGGCGACCGCGTCGTCGAAGCGTTCGTCGCCGTCCAGATATCCCGACAGCAAGCGCGGGTCCAGCGAGCGGGAATGAGCCCTGGCCAGCAACGCGCCCGCCAGCCGCCCGTAGTCGTCGAGGTCGTCCGCGGGCAGCTCGGCGGGATCGATGCCGCCCTTCATATTGCGGAATTGCCGGACGATGAACGGGATTTCGACGCCGTCGCCGACCGGGTCGAGGGACGTCCACCCGAGCAGGAGATCCGACTCGGATTGAACGAGCCTGGCGCCCCGCACGATTCGCTCACCCTCGTGCCGTACGGCGGCCGTCGGCAGGAACGGGGCGAGCGCCGCCGCCGCGGCCTGCTTCACTTGCAGGACCAGCGCCTCGCCGTCGTTGCCGTGCAGCAGCGCGAGATAGCTGCGCAGCCCGACACTGCCGGTCCCGACGATCCGGAACGCGATGTCGGACACGGCGAATCGGGCCAGGAGATTGCGCCGCGACTCGGGCAAGGTGTCGGCATAGCGCTCCAGCCCGCCGATCACCGCCTCGGCGACGCGCTCGTCCACCGCGGTCAGAATCGGCGGATCGCTGACGAAGCGGTGCTTGCGGATACCGGTCTGGTGATCCTCGAGGTGCTCGGTCCACTTGGCCACCACCTTGGCGCTGGTGTTCTTGCGCGCCTTCTTGGCCGCCTTCTTGAAGTCGTCGAGCAGGTCGTCGGCCTCGGCCCTGGCGAGCACCGACTCGTCGGGCAGTGCGGACCAGGACGCCATGAACGGCATCGCGGCCAGATCCGCCACGGCCAGCCGATAGGAACGGGCGGCGTCGCGCGCCGCGATGCGGCACTCGTCCTCGTCGGCGCCCGCCTCGCGCCCGGCCAGCACCAGGCCTGCCGCGAGGCGCTCCAGATCCCATTCCCACGGCCCGGGCACGGTCTCGTCGAAATCGTTGATGTCCATGATGATCTCGCCGCGTGCGGTGCCGTACAGACCGAAGTTCGCCGGGTGCGCGTCGCCGCACAACTGGGCCGTGAGGCCACTGTCCGGGCCACCCGCCAGATCTGCCGCCATCAAACCCGCCGCGCCCCGATAGAAGGTGAACGGCGAGGCGATCATCCGCCCGATCCGCAGCGGTACCAGGTGCGGCAGCCGGCCCGTGTTGCTCGCCTCGACGAAGTCGAGCACGCCCGGGCGCCGGGCGCCGGTGGCCGCCCGATCCCGTGCGCTGACCGGAACCCGCTCACGCAACGCGCGTCCGCGGGCGCGCACCTCCTCCGCGGGCACGTAGGAGCGCAGGTCGATACCACTGTCTGACACAACGGATCACGCTAGCCGCAGGCGACCGTGCATGCCGCGTGGCTTCGGCCTCACTTCACCTGGGTACGGGGCGACGCAGGCTCGATCGGCAACCGCAGCGCGCCCGGCGCCTCGGCGGGCACAGCCGGTCGCGCGGGCGGCACCGGAGCGATGCGCTGGTAGGCCGACCCCAGTTCCGGCCGCGGGTCGGGTTCGTCGCGGTTGGGCCAGAACGCCATCGCGCGCTCGGCTTGCGCGGTGATCGTCAGCGACGGATTGACGCCGAGATTGGCGGTCACCGCCGAGCCGTCCGCCACGTGCAGGCCGGGATGACCGTAGACCCGCTGGTACGGGTCGACCACGCCGCTGCGCGGGCTCTCGCCGATCACGCATCCGCCGATGTAGTGGGCCGTGGCCGGGATGTCGAACACGTCCATGATCAGCCCGTGGGTGTCGCCGTCGACCTTGGCGCCGAACCGTCTGCCGATGTCGTGGGCCAGGGGGATCCAGGTCGGGTTCGGCTCGCCGGTGCCCTGCCTGGTGCGCAGCCGCCCGCGCCGGCGGAACGAGGTCAGCGAGTTGTCCAGCGACTGCATGATCAGCAGGATCACCGACTTCTCCGAGGCGTGCCGTGCGTTCAGGCTGCGCAGGAACACCAGCGGGTGCAGCAGGATCGCCAGCAGGAAGCGCAGGAAGCGGAACGCGCCGCCGTCCACGATGGGCACCGACATCGGGAACAGCGCGTTCTGGCCCTTGCCGTAGTGACACACCTCGACGTGGGTGTCGGGCTCCGGGTGGATCGATGAGGTGATCGCGATGCCCTCGGCGAAGTCGCGGCGGGCGCGGCTGACCACGTTGAGGATGGCCTCGGAGTTGCTCCGGGTCAGTTCGCCGACCCGGGGCGACAGGTGCGGCAGAATGCCGTCGTCCCGCATCTCGAGCAGCAGCTTCTGCGTGCCGAGCGCGGCGCCCGCGAACACCACCTGCTCGGCGGTGAAGGTTCTGCGCTGCTTGCGGATCCAGCGGCCGGACCGCTCGGTGTCGACGGCGTATCCGCCGCCGGGCAGCGGCCGCACGGCGGTGGCCGTGGTCAGCGGGTGAACCTGCGCACCGGCCTGTTCGGCCAGGTAGAGATAGTTCGTGGTGGTGGTGTTCTTGGCATTGTGCGGGCACCCGGTGAAGCAGCGCGCGCAGTGCACGCAGCCGTTGCGGCGCGGGCCCGCGCCGCCGAAGTAGGGATCGTCGACCTCCGTGCCCGGATCGCTCTCGTTGAAGAACACGCCGACATCGGTCGGATGGTAGGTGTCGGCCACACCGAGGTCCTCGGCGATCTCCCGGATCACCTCGTCGGCCGGGGTCGTGCGCGGGTTGGGCGCGACGCCGAGCATGCGCTTGGCCTGGTCGTAGTACGGCGCCAGTTCCGCGCGCCAGTCGGTGATGTGCGCCCATTGCCGGTCGGTGTAGAAGTTCGGCAGGGGCTCGTACAGCGTGTTCCCGTAGATCAGCGAGCCGCCGCCGACACCGGCGCCGGAGAACACGGCGCACTTGCCGAGCAGGCTGATCCGCTGCGGACCGGTGAGGCCCAGGCGCGGCGCCCAGATCGATTTGCGCACATTCCAATTCGTGCGCGGGATGTCCTCGGCGTTCCATCGGCGGCCTGCCTCGAGCACCCCGACGCGGTAACCCTTCTCGGTGAGCCGCAGGGCGCTGACGCTGCCGCCGAAGCCGGAGCCGATCACCACTACGTCGTAGTCGAATGCGGACATGACTTCCTCTCGCTCACCGGCCACATGGTGAGAAATATTCCAAATCATTCTGTCACCGTCGCGCTATGGCGGAAACCATCCTCGCACGGGCATGCCGCGTCGATATCCGGAAAATTCGGCCCGCGGAGATGGCGAGGAACGGGGTCGGTGGGGTATGCACGGGGCGTGACAACCGAATCGGGCGCAGCCCAACCGGAGGAACGCGCCGCCGACGGCGGAGTGCGGGGAGTCTTCGCCGACCGCATCCTGACCGTGCCGAATGTGCTGAGCGTGCTGCGCCTGCTGGGCGTCCCGCTGTTCCTGTGGTTGCTGCTGATCGAGCGGGCCGATGGCTGGGCGTTCGCCCTGCTGGTCGTCAGCGGCGTCACCGACTTCCTGGACGGCAAGCTCGCCCGGCTGCTGGGGCAGTCCTCACGGCTGGGAGCACTGCTGGATCCGTTCGTCGACCGGCTCTATCTGGTCACCACGCTGGCGGCTTTCGTGATCCGCGGCCTGATCCCGTGGTGGGTCGCGGCGGTCCTGGTCGGCCGCGACCTCGTGCTGACCGCGACGTTGTCGGTGTACAAGCGCCGCGACCTGCCCCCGCCGGAGGTGATCTACCTGGGCAAGGCGGCCACCTTCGCGCTGATGTCCGCGCTGCCCTGGCTGCTGGCGGGGCAGATGGACTGGGCCGGGGCCGGTTTCGGGCGAGCCTTCGGCGGGGCACTGTTGATCTGGGGCACCGCGGTCTACGTCTGGACCGGCGTGCTCTACACCGGCAAAGCCATCGCGGTCGCAAGAGCGATACCGGCTGTGGGGCACCGGACGGCGTAGCCGATAGAGTTTGCGTGCAACGTTCAAACGAAAGGACGGCCTGTGACCCAGACCCCCGAGGATCTGCGCTACACCGAGGAGCACGAGTGGGTACGCCGGATCGCCCCGACCCGGGTGCGGGTGGGCATCACCGACTACGCCCAGTCTCAACTCGGTGACGTTGTGTTCGTGCAGCTGCCCGAGGCGGACGCGGAGGTGGTCGCCGCGGACAGCATCGCGGAGGTGGAGTCGACCAAGAGCGTGTCCGACATCTACGCGCCGCTGAGCGCGAAAGTCGTTGCGGTGAACGACTTGCTGAACTCGGAGCCGGAGACGCTGAACGCCGATCCCTACGGTGACGGATGGCTGTTCGAGTTGGAGGTGGGCGATGCGGCGAGTCTCGACGCGACGCTCGGTGAACTGCTGGATGCCGCAGGTTATCAAGGAGTTATCGGGGGCTGAAGCAGCCTTCCCAGTTCTACCTGCACGGGTGCGGCCCGGCAGGGTACGGTCAATGCCAACAGATGCACCCGGCGGCTGTGCCGGGAATCTAGTGACTCGACGGCAGGTCGTGGTACCAGAGGTATCACCTGCTTGCAGGGATAATCAGGTTCGAGGAGGAGAGAAACGGTGAGCGAGAACAAAGACCCGGGTTACGGGGAGACCGCGGCCGAGACGACGTCGGTCTTCCGCGCGGATTTCCTGAACGAGGTCGACGCGTCGCGCTCCGGAGAGCCGACCGGCGAACAGCCGGTCCAAGGGGTCGAGGGTCTGCCCGTGGGCGCGGCCCTTCTGGTCGTCAAGCGCGGCCCGAACGCGGGCTCGCGGTTCCTGCTGGATCAGCCGACCACGTCGGCGGGGCGCCACCCCGACAGTGACATCTTTCTCGACGACGTCACCGTCAGCCGTCGGCACGCCGAGTTCCGTCAGGACGACGATTCCTTCCAGGTCGTCGACGTGGGCAGCCTGAACGGCACGTATGTGAACCGGGAGCCGGTGGACTCCTCCGAACTGCAGAACGGTGACGAGGTCCAGATCGGCAAGTTCCGGCTGGTGTTCCTCACCGGACCGCGCGCCCAGGTGACCGACTCGTCGGCGGGCGCGGGGAGTCTATGACGGCGTCGGTGCCGGGTCGCGCACTCATGAAAGGCTCGGAGTCATGAAGGACCTGGCGCTGTGACCGGTGCGGCGCAGTGGGCACGCGGAGGGATGTCGATCGGCTCCGTGCTCGACCTGCTGCGCCCCGACTTTCCCGACGTCACCATCTCCAAGATCCGCTTCCTGGAAGCGGAGGGCCTGATCCGGCCGGAGCGGACGCCTTCGGGCTACCGCAGGTTCTCCGTGGCGGATGTGGAACGGCTCCGGTTCGTATTGACCGCGCAGCGCGATCAATACCTGCCGTTGAAGGTGATCAAGGAGCAGCTCGAGGCAATCGATAGCGGTGCGGCGACGCTCGGTGTGCGGGAAGCCCGCGCCCGAGCGCACTCCGTCCGGCCCGGTGCGCCGGAGTCCGGGCGCGGCGCGCCCGACGCGGAACCCGCCGTGCCGGGTTCCGAACGTGGCGTGCGCCCGGTGGCCGCGCCTCGTAGGCTCGGCGTCGTGCCGAGCGAGATCTCCCCGGATGATCTGCGCTTCGATCACGAAATCCGGGTCACCCGGGCCGATCTGCTCGACCAGGCCGGGATCGAGGAGAAGTTCCTGGGCGACCTCATCCGGGCCAATCTGATCACACCCGGCCCGGCGGGGTACTTCGACGCGGACGCGGTCACGCTGGCCAAGACCGCGCGGGCGATGGCCGAATTCGGTTTGGAAGCACGGCATCTGCGTGCGTTCAAGCTCGCGGCCGACCGGGAGGCCGCGCTCGTGGCGCAGATCGTCGCCCCGATCGCGAAGAGCAGGGACGCGGGTGCGCGCGCCCGCGCGGAGGAGACGGTGCGTGAACTGGCCGCGCTGTCGCTGACCCTGCACACCTGTCTGGTCAAGTCCTCGGTCCGGGGCTCGCTCGGGGGCTGACCCCCGACCGGCCACGGTCCTGAGGTCGCGGCGAACCGACACCCTGATTTCTGCTGTGCAGACGGATCGCTGGACCGGTGCGGGTTCGCCTAGACTCGTGGTACGGCGAGCTCTGCGGCGGTCATGCCGGGCCGGCGGCGAGTATGGGAGGCAGTGCGATGAGCGAAATGCGCGTGATCGGCATCCGTGTCGAGCAGCCACAGAACCAGCCCGTGCTGTTGCTCCGCGAAGTGGCGGGCGACCGGTATCTGCCGATCTGGATCGGGCAAGCCGAGGCGACGGCGATCGTCCTCGAGCAGGAGGGGGTGACCCCGATCCGCCCGCTGACCCACGACCTGATCAAGATCCTGATCACCGAGCTGGGGCACACATTGAAGGAAGTGCGGATCGTCGATCTGCAGGAGGGCACCTTCTACGCGGATCTCGTCTTCGAGAACGATCTGCGGATTTCGGCGCGGCCGTCGGATTCGATTGCGATCGCCTTGCGGGTGGGTTGCCCGATCCATGCCGAGGAGTCGGTCCTCGAGGAAGCCGGCCTCGTCATGCCGGACGAGCGCGAGGACGAGGTGGAGAAGTTCAAGGAATTCCTGGAGTCGGTGTCTCCCGACGACTTCAAGGCGACCGATAGCTGAAGTAGAGGTCGAGACTTTTCCCGCGCGTCGCGTTTGGCTCGATGACGCCGCGGGCTGGACAATCGTGGGGAGTAATCTCGACAGTTGGGCCACGACCGTTTCGGCCGAATCCGCACCGATTCGGTCGGTGACGGCGCCGGGTCATCGATGAGGCTGGGAATGCGTCGGCGAAGCAAGGGAGTGGTCAGTGGCAGAGCAATCGCAGGACGTGGTACAGCCAGGACTGTTCCCCGACGACTCGGTACCTGACGACATGGTCGGCTATCGCGTTCCCAGTGCGTGCCAGGTGGCCGGAATCACCTACCGGCAGCTCGACTACTGGGCGCGCACCGGTTTGGTGGTGCCTTCCATCCGGAGCGCGGCGGGTTCGGGCAGTCAGCGGCTGTACTCGTTCAAGGACATCCTGGTCCTGAAGATCGTCAAGCGGCTGCTCGACGCGGGCATCTCGCTGCAGAACATCCGGATCGCCGTCGATCATCTGCGCAGCCGCGGCGTGCAGGACCTGGCGGGAATCACCCTCTTCTCCGATGGCACCTCGGTGTACGAGTGCACGTCGGCCGAGGAGGTCGTCGATTTACTGCAGGGCGGGCAGGGTGTGTTCGGGATCGCCGTGAGCGGCGCCATGCGCGAGCTGACCGGCGCCATCGCGAACTTCCCGGCGGAGCGCGCGTCGGCGATCACCGAGCGTCCGGAAGACGAGCTGTCGTTCCGTCGTAAGGCGCGGATGAACCGCAAGACGGGCTAGGATTCGCACAACGCTTTCACGGCCGGGCAAGGCGTGCAGCCTCCCCGGCCGTGGTGCGTGACAGCGCCGTCGGCGGCGGGCAAGGGCCGGGGCGGCAGCGGAAGGGGGGCGCCGTGCAGGCACGCGATATCACCGGGCTCGTCGGGCCGATCGACCGGATCGACGCGTTTCCGACCGTCGATGAACTGAATGCCTTCGCCGACGCCCTCGCGGCCGCTCACCCGGATCGGATCTCGATCACCGAGCTCGGACGTTCGCGCGGCGGCGACCCGATTCGGGAGGTGACGGTCGGATCCGGCGACCGGCATATCTTGGTCTTCGGCAATCCGCATCCGAACGAGCCCATCGGCATGGCCACGATTCGTCATCTGCTCGGCCGGATGGCCGCGGACGAGACGGTGACCGTGGGCGCCACGTGGCATTTCCTGCTCTGCGTCGATCCGGACGGAACGCGGTTGAACGAGGGATGGTTCGCCGGTCCGCACACCAGAACCGGCGTCGCCCGCGGCTTCTATCGGCCGCCCGCGGCCGAGCAACCGGAATGGTGTTTCCCGGCCGAATGGCGCGGCCGGCGCGTCGGAGTGCCGCTCCCGGAGACGAAGGCGATGATGGCGCTGATCGACCGCACGCGGCCCGCGCTGATCGCCTCCCTGCACAACGCGGAGTTCGGCGGCGGATTCTTCTACACCTCTGGCGGTGACCCCGGGTACTGGTCGGCGTTGACCGCAGGTCTCTCCGCCGCTGGCGTCCCGATCTACCAGGGCGAACCCGACGCCCCGGGCGCCCGCACGCTCGCTCCGGGAGTCTTCGAGCTGCCGCTGTTCGAGGCGATGGCGGATCTGCTCGCGGCCCAGGGCCTCGACTCGGTCACCGCGCTGGGCGGGGGCGGCTGCCGGGACTACGCGGCGCGCTACGGCACGGCGATCCTGGTCTGCGAATTGCCGCTCTGGGTGGACTCGCGGATCGGCGACGGTTCGGCGGGCGACCGAGTGCTGGGCGACCTGCTCGACGCTACCGCCGCCGACTACCGGGCCATGGCCGAAGTCGCCTCCGAGGTGCTCGCTCGAGTCGACGGCACATTGAGCGGTCGCAGCCCGTTCGAGCGGTCGGTGCGTGCGCTGGTCGCCGGGCTGCCGGGGCTCGCCGTGAGCAGACAGTCGGTGCCGCAACGAAATCGGATCGCGACCCGGGGCGAGATCTTCGTCGAGCAGTACGACTGGACCGCGATGCTGCGCCTGCGGCTGGGCGGCATGCTGCTGCGCCTGCTGGAGGACGAATACGCACTCGGCGGCAGTACGGCGCTGGCCGCCGAGCGCGACCGGTTCGCCGCGGTATTCGATCAATGGTGCACCGACGTGGAGCAGAACGCCCCCGGTGTCGCGGTGCCGCTGGCCCGTCTGGTGGGCGTCCAAGCGGAGTCGATCGTGCTGGCGGCTGTGCGGCTGCGCGCCGGACTCGCCATCTGACGGGTGATGCTCGCTCGGTCCCCGAGTGACCAGAACGACACGGTGCGCGCGGGGTCCGGTGGCGCGCTCCGGCGTGTCGTCGGCTTAGACTGACGGTGCGTCGCCGCCGTGCGGGAGAGCCTCGGTCCGGAAACGAGTCCGAGCGCCGAAGGAGCAGCACCTCCCCGTCAATCTCTCAGGCAAAAAGGACCGTGCGGGCTTCGACGCCTCTGGAAAGCGGCGGCTTCGAGCCGCCCGCCCATGGGGAAAGGGTCTCGGCCACCGGTCGCAGGACCCGAATCTCTCAGGCGCCACGACAGAGGGGGAGGGCCGGTACCCGTCGACCGTCTGGTCGACCCCGCCCGACCTTGGGAGCTGTTGTGACTCGCTCGTTCGCCGACCGCCATATCGGACCCGACCGGGAGGAACTGGCCCGGATCCTGGACGTCGTCGGCGTGTCGTCGCTGGACGAGCTGGCTGCCGTCGCGCTGCCCGCGAGCATCCTGGACGGCGACGGCCTGGCCGGGCTGCCCGCGGCGGGCTCCGAGCACGAGGTGCTCGCCGAACTCGCCGAACTCGCCGGGACCAACACCGTGGCCACCTCGATGATCGGGCTGGGTTACTACGACACGCTGACCCCGCCCGTGCTGGTGCGTAACCTGCTGGAGAATCCGGCCTGGTACACCGCCTACACGCCCTATCAACCCGAGATCAGCCAGGGCAGGCTCGAGGCGCTGCTCAACTTCCAGACCATGGTGTCGGAGCTGACCGGCATGGACGTCGCCAACGCGTCGATGCTGGACGAGGCCACCGCGGCCGCCGAGGCCATGACACTGCTGCGCCGGGCGGGCCGATCGAAGTCTCCACGCCTGGTCATCGACCGCGACCTGTTCCCGCAAACCAGAACGGTGCTCTACACCCGGGCCGAGCCGCTGGGCCTGGAGATCGTGGAGGCGGATCTGTCCGCCGGAGAGCTGCCCGACGGAGAGTTCTTCGGTGTGCTGGCGCAAACTCCCGGGGCTTCCGGTCGCGTCGTGGACCTGACCGAGTTGATCGCCGCGGCACACGATCGGGGCGCCTTGGTCGCGGTCGGGGCCGACCTGTTGGCGATGACGCTGATCACGCCGCCCGGTGAGCAGGGCGCCGACGTGTGCTTCGGCACCACCCAGCGCTTCGGCGTCCCGCTCTGTTTCGGCGGTCCGCACGCCGGATACCTCGCGGTGCGGCAAGCACAGGCCCGTCAGCTGCCCGGCCGCCTGGTCGGCGTCTCGGTGGACGCGGACGGCGCCGTCGCCTACCGGCTCGCCTTGCAGACCCGCGAGCAGCACATCCGCCGGGAGAAGGCGACCTCCAACATCTGCACCGCGCAGGTGCTGCTGGCCGTCGTGGCCGCGATGTACGCCTCCTACCACGGTGCCGACGGGCTGCGGGCGATCGCCCGCCGGGTGCACGGGCACGCCGCGGCGATCGCGGCCGGGCTGGACGGCGCGGTGGTGCACGACAGCTTCTTCGACACGGTGCTCGCGCACGTGCCCGGCGGCGCGGAAGCCGTTGTGGCGAAAGCGAAGTCGCGCGGCATCAATCTGCGCCTGGTGGACGCCGACCACGTCGGCATCGCCTGCGACGAAGCGACCACCGACGCGCATGTCGCGGCCGTGCTCGAATCCTTCGGCACGGCGGTGTCGTCCGAGCCGGGGGCGCCCGCGCCGGTCGCGGCGATCGAGAGCCGGACTTCGGAGTTCCTGGCTCACGCCGCGTTCACGAAGTACCGGACCGAGACGGCGATGCTGCGGTATCTGCGCGCACTGTCCGACAAGGACATCGCGTTGGACCGCAGCATGATTCCGCTCGGCTCCTGCACCATGAAGCTCAACGCCACCGCCGAGATGGAGGCCATCACCTGGCCCGGTTTCGCGCGCGTGCATCCCTACGCGCCGGTCGAGGACGCGCCGGGCCTGCTGCGGGTGGTCGCGGACCTGGAACGGTGGCTGTCGGACATCACCGGCTACGACTCGGTGAGCTTGCAGCCGAACGCGGGCAGCCAGGGCGAGTACGCGGGGCTGCTGGCGATCCGGCGCTACCACCTCGATCGCGGCGACACCCACCGCGACACCTGTCTCATCCCGTCCAGCGCGCACGGCACCAACGCGGCGTCGGCGGCCATGGCCGGCCTGCGCGTGGAGGTGGTGAAGTGTCGCGCCAACGGCGACGTCGACCTCGACGACCTGCGCGCCAAGATCGCCGATCACGCCGATCGCCTGGCCTGCATCATGATCACCTATCCGTCCACGCACGGCGTCTACGAGCACGAGGTCGCCGAGTTGTGCGCGCTGGTGCACGACGCGGGCGGTCAGGTCTACGTGGACGGCGCGAATCTGAACGCCCTGGTCGGCCTCGCCCGGCCGGGCCGCTTCGGCGGCGACGTGAGCCACCTGAATTTGCACAAGACGTTCTGCATCCCGCACGGCGGCGGCGGTCCCGGCGTCGGTCCGGTCGCGGTGCGCGCGCACCTGGCGCGGTATCTGCCCGGCGACCCGCTGGAAGCGGGGTCGCACGCGGTGTCGGCCGCAAAGTACGGCTCGGCCTCCATTCTGCCGATCACCTGGGCCTACATCCGCATGATGGGCGCCGATGGGCTGCGCCGCGCCACGCTGTCGGCGATCGCTTCGGCGAACTACATCGCACGGCGGCTGGACGAGTACTTCCCGGTGCTCTACACCGGCGAGCGCGGCATGGTGGCGCACGAGTGCATCCTGGACCTGCGCGAGATCACCAAGCGAACCGGCGTCACCGTCGACGATGTGGCAAAACGCTTGGCGGACTATGGGTTCCACGCGCCGACCATGAGCTTTCCGGTGGCCGGTACGTTGATGGTGGAACCCACCGAGAGCGAGAACCTCGCCGAGCTGGACGATTTCATCGAGGCGATGATCGCGATCCGGGCGGAGATCGACCAGGTCGCCGCGGGCGTGTGGCCGGTGACCGACAACCCGCTGCGCGGGGCGCCGCACACCGCGGCGTCGCTGGTGGGGGAGTGGGAACACCCCTACAGCCGGGAAGTCGCCGTGTATCCCCGAGGTATCGGGCATGCCAGGGCGAAGGTGTGGCCGCCGGTGCGCCGGATCGACGGCGCCTATGGCGACCGGAACCTGGTTTGCGCCTGTCCACCGCTGGAGGCGTACGCGGACTGACTGCCGGTCCGGTCGCGTATCGACCTCACCGCGTGGCGGCCACCTTTGCGTAGGTGTTCGCCAGGCTCGGCCAACCGCCCGGGCTGCCCACTGCGTCGTACATGGACTCCCAGCCCGGTCCGTGCTTGTCGAAACCGGAGTGCACCAGCGTGACGGCGGTGCGGTCGGGAGCGACCGCCGAGAAGGTGACATCCACTCGGCTGGCCCGCTCCGGATCGGGTTCGTGCTTCCAGTCCAGGCCGATCGCCCAGGAGAACGCGAAGTGGGTCGGCGGCTGCCACACCAGCACGGTGCCCCACGGGCATTCGGTGCCATCGTCCTCGCGACCGAGGCAGCGGCCGCCCACGCGCGGCTCGATCACCTCCTCGGCGAGCCGGCCCGCGCCGATGTGGTGCTCGCGCGGCCACCAGCTGTCGATGCCGGTGGTGAACACCTCGTAGGCGGTCTCGATGGATGCGTCGACGACGAGTTCGACGCGTACGTCCTTGTCGCTGGTCTGTTGTGTCATGACTGCTCCTGGTCGGTAGCTCGTCCTTCGGCGGCCCTCCGGCCTGCTTCGTCCTGGAAAGCCGACATCGCGGTGGTCCAGAACCGCGTGAAGTACACGCGCAGCGCGTCGATACCGGTGGGATTCAAGCGGTACACCCGGCGGGTGCCGACCGCCTCGTGGGTCACCAATCCGGCCTGTTCCAGCACCCTGAGGTGCTGCGATACCGCGGGCCTGCTCACCGGCAGATCCGCGGCCAGCTGCCCTACCGCGCACGGCCCCTTGCCGAGGCGCTCGAAGATCGCCCGCCTCGTCGGGTCACCCAGCGCGGCCAGCGCCGCATCTCGGTAAGTCCCCACGAACCGTAAGTTTAAACTTACCGATAGTGGCTGTCCATAGTGCGAGGCGGGAGTTCTGTCTTCGCGCGGGCGGCGCGCTACGGCGTGGTGAGCGCCTGGACGACGGCGGAGCCGAAGCCGATGTCGTCGGAGGTGGCCAGGCGGGTGTAGTGCCCGCCGGTCTGCTGCGCCAGGGCCTGGAGGGTCTGCGTGCCGCTGCCGCCGACCACGATGACGTCGACGCGCACCGGCCGGGTGCGGTCGGTCGCCGCGGTGATGTCCGCGGCCAGTTGTGTGCCGGTGACCGTGGAATCGTCGTCGGGTCCGTCGGTGATCAGCAGCACCGAATTGGTGCGGCCCGGCGTGTACCCGGCGACGACGCTGTTGTACGCCGCGATCAGGGATGGGTAGGCCTGATCCGACCGGCTCTCGCTCGCGCGCACCGCGGTCAGCGCGGTGCCGATCTTCGTGCGCTGGTCGGTGGTCAGCGGGGCGGTGGCGGCGGCCACCCGGTATGGAGTGGTGCCGTCCAGGTTCTTGCCGAAGGTCCACACGCCGAGTCCGAAGTCCGGCGGCATGACCGTCATCGTGGAATTCAGCGCGGCCAGGACGTTCGCCAGACGTGTCGTGGCGCCCTCCGCGGTCCCCATCGACGCCGACACGTCGACCAGGACGGTGGAGCGCACGCCGAGTACCGGGTTCGCCAGCGTGGCGCGGACCTTGTCGAGCGCGCCACGGGGCGGGACGGCGGCCGCGGTCTGCGGCGCGGCGGCGAATCCCGCCGTGACGAAGGCCTGCGCCTGCTCGGGCTTGCGCAGATAGTCGGTGAACCGTCCCGCGATGAGGTTCTGCGTCTTGTCCACCCACGCGCCGGACATCAACGCGGCCGGGTAATCGGCCACGAGTGCGGCCCCGGCGGGGCGGAACGCCACGACGCCGGGCAGCCCCTTCAGTTGCTGCTCGGTAGCGGCTATCGCGTGCATGGGCGCGTCCTGCGCCGTGAGCTCGGTCAGCGCGGCCGCGGCGTCGGACGCCTCGGGAGCGTCGGCGGCGAGCCCGGAAATCGCGGCGACCACCTGACCGGACTGCGCCGCCTGCTCGCTGAGCGGCTCCGCGCCCGAGACCGCGGAGCCGACCGCCGTGGCCGCGGCGAGGGTGGCGTCACCTGCGGGCAGGGCCATCCGTAGCCCGCCCCATCCGTTCAGGCCGACATCGGCGAGCGAGCCCTGCTGCAACCGCGGCAGGTCGGCCCAGGACACGTCGGCCTGCTCCAGCGCGCGCCGCAGGTCCTCGGGCACCGCGAGCACGATCGGGCTGGTGGCGATGGGTACCGGCGTGCCCTCGATCAGGCCCGGCACCCGCATGGACTCGATGGAACGGGTCGAATCGGCGATCCACAGCGCCGGCTGCGGGCCGAGCGCCTTGTCCCATGGCTTACCGCTGGTGAACGCGGCGACGACGGACGCGGACGGCTGTGCGGTCACCTCGACCCGCGCGCAGTGGTCGCGTACTTTCGGCCGGGTGGCGTTGTAGCTGTCCGCGGCGGCCCGCACCTGCGCGGCGATGCCGGGATCGGCCGTCACGGAGAGTGTCGCGGGCCCCTCGACGCATTCGGCCGCCGCCGCGCTGTCCTGGTTCGCCGCGCGATCGCGCAACTGGAACCAGACGACGACGATCGCGGCCAGTAACGCAACGACGACCACTGCGATAACCGGACCTTTGCTGACGCCCCGGGATCTGGTTGCGCTGCGATGAGTGCCCACGCGGTCAGTGTATGGTCACCGGCGCCGAACGAAGTCGGCGAGGCTCCCCGATACCGGCGCGGTTGCGCGCCGTCGCGTTGGCCCGCCGCCGTGCCGCACGGCACGACGGCGGGACCGCTCAATGGCGGATCACCCGTCCGCGGTCGAACTCGTGCCCGCCCCAGACGCCGGATTGCCCGGTGCGCGCGGCGAAGTCACCGCAGGCGTCCCGGATCGGGCAGCGCGCGCAGACTTCCCGGGCGTAGTGGAAGTCCTGTGACGGGTACGGGAACCAGGCTTCGTGGTTCGGGTCGCCGCGGCAGGCCGCCCGGTGCCACCCTCGGGAATCCGAGAGCGGGAGCAGGTCGGCCAGGGTCGGCTCCGCGACGGCGGTGGTCTCGGCGCTCGTCATCGCGATCTTCTCCTTTCTCGGGTCGTGGTCAGGTCGAGGCGAGTTGCTTCCAGATCCGGCGCTGCTGCCGGATCCGATGGGTGGGGGCCTTCGGCTCCCAGAGCAGGCGCATGCCCGCCTCCCCCGGGGTGCGGTCCGCCTTGGCCGTGTTGCACGGCGCGCAGCAGGCCACGAGGTTGCCCCAGGTGTTCGGGCCGCCCCTCGACCGCGGCCGGATGTGGTCCACGGTGTGCGCCCGCCCGGCGCAGTAGCCGCACCGGTTCCGGTCGCGACGCAGCACGCCCGCCAGGGTGGCCCTGCTCTCGTCGTGCGCCAGCACGGCGTGCTCGAGGTAGACGTAGCGCAGCAACCGAATGGTCTGTGGCAGAGCGATTTCCACGTGCCGTGACCGAATCGGGAAATGCGGCTCGCGGTCGGCCACGGTCTCCGCGGCGCCGGCGACCAGCAGCACGACGGCCCGGTCGGCCTTGATCTCGTCGAGCGCCTCGTAGGAGGCGTTCAGGACGAGTACCCCGCTGTGTATCCAGTTGTCGGCGGTTGTCGGCGCCTGATCGGCGGCACGGCGGAACGTCATGGGAATCACCATGTTTCGTGCGAATTCGAGCGAAGGAGGAGAGCGAGCGGCGATCAGCCGAGGATCTGGAGGCGGCTGTCGACCGGTTCGTCGCGCCGTGCGCGCAACGGTCTGCCGATCGCATCGCCCGCGGCCGACGATCGCGCCGCGAGGGTATTCATTCGCTTCGTCGTCTCCGGAATCACTGCCGCCCCTCCTCTCCACTGCCCGGCGGCCACCTCGAGGTGATGGCCGGTGTCGAAACACATGGTGGCACAGCGCACCCGCCGTTGTCGGGTCATTTTTCGGCGGTGCTACGGAGGGTGATCCCCGGAGGTCAGGCCGGTCGCAGTTCGGCGGCGCCGAAGGAGACGTTGAACCGGTCGCACCAGATCGCGACGCTGGTCAACCGGGCCAGGTCGGCGTCGGCGGGGATGGGGTAGTTCTGGTTGCCGTGGTTGCCTTTGAGCTTGCCCAGGTCGGTGTGGCTGCCGTCGTCGAAGACGAACCACCCGTCGCGGCCTTCGCGCACCGGCGCGTCGGTGAGCCAGACATGCAGGTCGGGGCCGTCGGAGGTGTCGAGGTCTTCCAGTCTCAGCACTCTGCTGCCGTCGGCCAGTCGCAGGACCGCGACGGTGCCCGTGGTGGCGTGCTCGTGTGAGATGAACGTGCCCCGGGCGATGGTGCGCGGCTGGGCTTCGGTCCCGCCCGGACCCGGTGCCGGGGAGGCCGACGGCGCGGCCTCCTGCACGGTGGTGTCGGTGAACAACCGCCATGGCTGGAACACGGCCAGTCCCGCGCCCAGCGCCACGATCAGCAACGCAACGACGGCCCAGGTGATCGGCGATCGAGCGATGCCCCGTGCGGACGCCATGGCTTCTCCTCGGAGTATCAGGCAAACTCGCCCCCATCCGATTATGGGGGCGAGCGGGGGTGGCGTCGACGGAAAGAACGTCATCCGATCGGAGAGTGGCCGAGCAGGACGTGGCCCGTGAAGTGGGTCTGTTTGGCCCGCGGCAGCGGGTGGAACAGGCAGCCGTGCACGTCGCGGTAGCGCATCTCCAGCTCGCAGTCGCGCGAATAGCCGATTCCGCCGACGGTTTCGATGGCCAGGCGCACGGTGTGCAGAAGTGCGTCCGCCGCGGCGGTCTTGCGGCTGAGCGTCCGGCTCGCGTACTGATCGGTGTTTGCGAAGCGCAGGTTCTCCGATCCGGTGAACATGGCGTCGACGAGATCGCCCGCGGTGGTGTGCGCGGTGGCCATCTCGCCGGCCAATTGGACGGTCGGCGCGTCGGCCCGACCGGCGGCGAGCGTGGTCGCGATATCGACCGCGCCGTCGGCGATACCGAGGTAGGCCGCCATGACCAGCGGCATCGCCGCGCCGATCACGACGTTCAGCAACGGCGGCCACACCGATGCCGGGCGGGTCAGCGATACCGCCGCGTCGGGCACGAACACATCCTCGAGCACTACGGTGTGCGAACCGCTCGCCCGTAAACCCAAAGTGTCCCAAGTCTTCTCGATCCGTACGCCGTCGGCGGTGAACGGGATGGCGCAATGCAGCACGTGCGGGCCGCCGGGTGCGTCGTCCCAGCGCACGCTGGTCACCAGGACGGTGCCCGCCTCGCATCCGCTGGCGGGCGTTTTGCGCGCGTGCACCCGGTAGCCGCCGTCGACCCGCTCGGCGCGGCCGTTGGAGCCGACCCAGTCCGAGGCGCCCGTGCTGACCAGGATCGCACCCGCGACCACCTTGGCGAACAGTGGTGCGGCGTCGATGCCGTGGTTGTGCCGCCACACCTGGGCGGCGACCAGGTGGGTGTGCATCGCGAAGGCGACCGCGGTGGAGGGGTCGTGGCGGCCCAGCTCGCGCAGGATCGCGCCCATCTCGCGGTGGGTGACCCCGCCGCCGCCGAACTCGGCGGGGACGAGCGCCGCGGACAGTCCGCTCTCGCGCAGGAGATCGAACGCGGCGAGAGAGATCTCGCCGGAGTGGTCGCGGGCGGCGACCTCGGGATGAAGAGCCTCGCCGACGCGGCGTGCGCGGGCGACCCAGTCGGTGGTGGTTTCGGTGGGGGCAGGAGCTGTAGTGGTCATGTTTCGAAGTTAGGAACGGCCGCGATAACCGGATAGTGCAGAAAGTGGACCGCCCCGGTCCAGAACCCAGACCGCGTTCGCGAGGTGCCATGACGACTTCGACGCCGAGTTACGGCCAGTACTGCCCGATCTCCCGGGCGCTCGACGTGGTGGGCGAGCGCTGGTCGCTGCTGATCCTGCGCGACCTGCTGCTGGGCACCACCCGGTTCAACGATCTCGCGCGCGGCCTGCCCGGCCTGTCGCGCAGCCTGCTGGCCAAACGCCTGCGGCAGTTCGAGCGAGCCGGGCTCGTGGAGAAACTGGTCGGCGAGTACCTGCTCACC
Organism: Nocardia sp. NPDC004718; assembly: GCF_053601535.1. Lineage (NCBI taxonomy): Bacteria > Bacillati > Actinomycetota > Actinomycetes > Mycobacteriales > Nocardiaceae > Nocardia > Nocardia sp. NPDC004718. The sequence continues at coordinate 30,814 of NZ_JBSGCA010000037.1, read as the reverse complement.
GACGCCGGGCGGGAACTGGAGCCCATCCTGTTCGGCCTCGGCGAATGGGGTGCGCGCTGGACCTTCGGCACGCCGCGCGAGGACGAGCGTGACCCCGCTCTGCTGGTGTGGTGGATGCACACCCGGGTCGACACCTCGTCGTTTCCGGGCCGTCGCCACGTGCTGCACGTGCGTTTCACCGACGACCTGCGCCGATTCTGGATCGTGATCGAGGCGGGCGTGCCCTCGGTGTGCGAATCCGATCCCGGCTATCCCGTGGACGTCGCGATCAGCTCCGATATCGCCTCGCTGTACCAGGTGTGGCTGGGGCGGCTGCCGCTGGCGCACGCGCTGCGGACGGGCCGGGTGGCGTTCACCGGCCCGCCCGCGCTCACCCGCCGGATGCCCTCGGTGCTACGGCTCAGCCCCGTGGCCGGGTACGCGGACACGTCGCACCCGGATGCCGCCACTCAGCGCGCATCCTGAACTCCGGCGGCCTGCTCAGAGATTCCCGACGATGTGCTCGAGCCGCTGGGCCACCAGCTCGCGGGCCTTCTCGCGCAGCGCGGCCGGTACCCGCTCGGGGTCGGCCTCGAAATCCCGAGCCCCGGTCAGCCTTTCGTGTCCCGCGCGGTGCCGGTCACCACGCCGTCGAGCAAAGTGGTCGCGAGGATGTCGGCTATCTCGCCGGGGGAGCGGCCGCCGTGCGGGCGGTACCAGAACGACACCATGTTCAACATGCCGAGCACGCTGTTGGTGACCACGTGGTCGTCGGTGCGCAGCAGCCCCTCGGTGTGACCGGCGTCGATGACGCGTTGCCAGCACTGCTGCACCCGGTCGCGCAGGTCTTGCAGTTGTGCGGCGCGCTCGCCGGTGAGCGCGCCGACGTCGCGTAGCTGGATGGCCACCTCGCGCTGATGCCGGACGATCAGCCGCACGTGACTGTCGATCATCTTGCGCAGCTTGGCGACCGGATCGCCGGGCCCGTCGGCGATCTGTTCGGCCTCGGTCAGCATGAGCTGCGTGTAGTCGCGCAGGATCTGCCAGAGCAGCTCTTCTTTGGAACCGATGTGGTAGTACAGCGCGCCGCGCTGCACGTCGGCGCGCTCGCCGATCTCGGCCACACCGGTGCCGTGGAAGCCCCGTTCGGCGAACAGGTCGATCGCGGCCCGCACGATCCGTGCCCTGGTGTCGCCCGCGGTCGATTCGGCCGCGGGCGGACGGCCCCGCCTACGGGACGGGGCGGTCATTTCGACGGGTCCAGCACGATCTTGCCCACACCGTCGGCACGCTCGGCGAACATCCGGTAGGCGGCGGGCCCGTCGGACATCGGAAGGTGGTGGGTGACCACCGCCTCGGGCCGCAGCCTGCCGCCCGCGGTGAGCTTCAGCAGCGCGGGCAGTTCGTTCTGGACCGAACACAGCCCGATGTGGAATTCCAGGTCCTTCACCTGCGCCGCCATCATGTGGAACGGATAGGCGCGGTTGTGGCTCACGCCGATCACACTGACCCGGCCGCCGTGCCCGACGGCGCTGATCGCCAGCTTGATGGTTTCGTCGGCCCCGACCGCCTCGATCGCGACATCCGCTCCGCCGCGCAGCGTTTCGCGGATCGCCTGCTTCGGATCGTCCGATTCGACCGGCTCCGCGCCGAGGTCGGCGGCGCGCTTGCGGCGTTCGGCCAGCAGGTCGACGCCGAGTACCCGCGCCGCGCCCATCGCGAACGCGGACTGGACCGCCATGAGACCGACCGGGCCGAGCCCGATCACCACTACGGTGTCGCCCGGCGCGATCCGGGCGCGCCGGGCTCCGTACCACGCGGTGGGCGCGTTGTCGGTGAGCACGACGGCGGCGGTGTCGCTCACCTCGTCGGGCAACTTCGCCAGATTGCCCGCGGCGTGCGGGACGGCGAGCAACTCGGCCTGGCATCCGGCCAGTGCGCCGCCGAGCCCGTAGCAGGCATCCACCGGCAACGGGTGGCGAGCGCACGCGGTGACGATCCCGGCGCGGCACTGCGCGCAGCTGTCGCAACCGGCGGAGGCGGCGACCAGCACGCGGTCGCCGACGGAGAATCCTCGGGTGTACGGCCCCACTTCCACGATCTCGCCGACCGCCTCGTGCCCGACGCCGTAACCGGCGCCGGCGACGAATCCGTGTCCGGCGTAGATGTGCAGATCGCTGCCGCAGATGCCCGCCGCGGTGACCCGGACGATCGCGCCGTCGGGGCCGGGCAGCACGGGATCGGGCCGGTCGCCGTACGAGATCTGTTGCGGTCCGTCATAAGTCAGCGCCTTCATCGCCATCCTCCGTCGATCGGGAGGGTGGCGCCGGTGCAGAACGCCGAGGCCTCGGTGGCGAAGAACAGCGCCGCGCCGACGATCTCCTCCGGCCTGCCGACTCGGCGGAGGGCATTGTGTCTGGTCAGTTCCGCGCGCAGTTCGTCCGGCCACGCCGTGGCGATGTCGGTTTCGAAAGGCCCGCACTGGATGGTGTTGACCCGCACGTTCGGCGCGAACGTCTGGGCCAGCCCTCCGGTCAGGGCGTTGAGACCGGCCTTGGCCGCCGAATAGGGGACCGCGAAGGGTTCCGGCCGGATCGCCTCGATCGAGGAGACGTTGATGATCGAGCCGCCGCCGTCGGCCGCCATCCGGCTGCCGATCAGGGCGGACAACCGGAACGGTCCTTTGAGGTTCACGCCGATGACCTTGTCGAACAGCGCCTCGGTGACCTGGTCCAGGCTGGGGTACAGCGGCGAGAGGCCCGCGTTGTTGACCAGCACGTCCACCCGGCCGAACGTGTCGTAGACGGTCTGCACCAGGGCGTCGCACTGCGACCAGTCGCTGACGTTGCAGGCCACGGGCAGGGCGCGGCGGCCGAACCGCCCGCTCACCTCATCGGCCAGCGCGGCGCAGCCGTCCAGCTTGCGGCTTGCGATCACCACGTCCGCGCCCGCCTCGGCGAACGCGAGCACCATCTGTTTGCCCAGCCCCCGGCTTCCCCCGGTGACGACAACGACCTTGTCGGTGAGTGGCACCTTGTCTCCTGCATCTCCGAAAATGTTCCGACCAGTACATTAAATCCGGCGGGCGTTACGATCAAGGGGCTGTCCGGCCGACCGCCGACGGCTCACGACCCGCCGGGCGCAACGACCAGCTCACCTCGGCGTGGCGGACGGATTCGGGCACAGGCATGGGCGACCCGGCGCGCGGTTACACCGCTACCCACGGGTAACATGACACTGTTTTCCCACTCGGTTTTCTCGGAAGTGAGGCAGTAGATGACAGAGCGGATTCAGGTCGGCGGGCTCCAGGTGGCACGCGTTCTCCACGAGTTCATCGAGAACGAGGCGCTCCCCGGTTCCGGCGTGGATTCCGCCGCGTTCTGGGCCGGCGCCGAGCAGGTCATCAATGATCTCGCTCCGCGCAACCGCGCTCTGCTGGCCGAACGCGACGAGATCCAGGGCAAGGTCGACGCCTGGCACGCGGAGCACCCCGGCGCGAACTACGACAAGGCCGCCTACAAGAACTTCCTGACCGACATCGGCTACCTGCGGCCCGCGCCCGCCGATTTCGAGATCACCACCCAGAACGTCGACGAGGAGATCGCCGCGACCGCGGGCCCGCAGCTGGTGGTGCCGGTGATGAACGCCCGTTTCGCGATCAACGCCGCCAACGCGCGTTGGGGCTCGCTCTACGACGCGCTCTACGGCACCGACGCCATCTCCGAGGCGGGCGGCGCGGAGAAGGGCACCGGCTACAACAAGGTGCGCGGCGACAAGGTCATCGAGTGGGCGCGCAACTTCCTCGACGACTCGGTCACCCTGATCACCGGTTCGCACATCGGCTCGACGTCCTACAAGATCGTCGACGGCGAGCTCGAGGTCGGCCTCGAGGACGGCACCAGCATCGGTCTGGCCGACGCCTCCCAGCTGGTCGGGTACCTCGGTGACCCGGAGGCGCCGAGTTCGGTGCTGCTGAAGCACAACGGTCTGCACATCGAGATCCAGATCGACCCGCAGTCCCCGATCGGCAGCACCGACACCGCGGGCGTCAAGGACGTCGTGCTGGAGTCCGCGGTCACCACGATCATGGACTTCGAGGACTCGGTCGCCGCCGTGGACGCCGAGGACAAGGTGCTCTGCTACCACAACTGGCTCGGCCTGATGAAGGGCGACCTCGCGGAGAAGGTCACCAAGGGCGAGAAGACCTTCACCCGCACCATGAACCCCGACCGCGTGTACACCGCGCTGGACGGCGGCGAGCTGGCGCTGCACGGCCGTTCGCTGCTGTTCGTGCGCAACGTCGGTCACCTGATGACCTCCGACGCCATCCTGGACGCCGAGGGCAACGAGGTGCCCGAGGGCATCATGGACGGGCTGATCACCTCGCTGATCGCCAAGCACAGCCTGTCCGACGACGTGCAGCTGAAGAACAGCCGCACCGGCTCGGTCTACATCGTGAAGCCGAAGATGCACGGCCCGGACGAGGTCGCGTTCACCGACGAGCTGTTCGGCCGGATCGAGGACGTGCTCGGGCTGAGCCGCAACACGCTCAAGGTCGGCATCATGGACGAGGAGCGCCGCACCACGGTGAACCTCGCGGCCTGCATCCAGGCCGCCGCCGAGCGTGTGGTGTTCATCAACACCGGCTTCCTGGACCGCACCGGCGACGAGATCCACACCTCCATGGAGGCCGGGCCGATGGTCCGCAAGGCGGACATGAAGTCCCAGCAGTGGATCCTGTCCTACGAGGACTGGAACGTCGACACCGGTCTCGCCGCCGGCCTGCCCGGCAAGGCGCAGATCGGCAAGGGCATGTGGGCCATGCCGGACCTGATGGCCGACATGCTCACCCAGAAGATCGGTCACCCGCGCGCGGGCGCGAACACCGCGTGGGTGCCCTCGCCCACCGCCGCGACCTTGCACGCGACGCACTACCACCTGGTCGACGTGTTCAAGCGGCAGCAGGAGATCGCCAAGGGCGGTCGCCGCGCCACCGTGGACGAGATCCTGGAGATCCCGCTGGCCGCCGCGCCGAACTGGACCGACGAGGAGAAGCGCCAGGAGCTGGACAACAACTCGCAGTCCATCCTCGGCTACGTGGTGCGCTGGATCGACCAGGGCGTCGGCTGCTCCAAGGTGCCCGACATCAAGGACGTCGCGCTCATGGAAGACCGTGCCACCCTGCGCATCTCCAGCCAGCTGATGGCCAACTGGCTGCGTCACGGCATCGTCAGCGCCGATGAGGTGGTGGCCAGTCTGGAGCGGATGGCCCCGGTCGTCGACCGGCAGAACGCGGGCGACCCGAACTACCGGGCGATGGCGCCCGACTTCGCGGGCAGCATCGCGTTCCAGGCGGCCAAGGAGCTGATCCTGGAGGGCACCAAGCAGCCCAACGGCTACACCGAGCCGATCCTGCACCGCCGTCGCCGTGAGGCGAAGGCGCTGGCCTGCGTCTAGTCTCCGTGTGGCGCGAATCCCCCGGCCCCCGCGGCCCGGGGGTTGGCGCGTTCGCGGGGGGCCAGGAGT
>NZ_JBSGCA010000037.1:0-25299 GCF_053601535.1 Nocardia sp. NPDC004718 | reverse complement strand
GGGCGCCGGCCGGCGAGGGCGCGGCCCGCGTTCTCTCCGCGGTGGGCCCCCAACCCCCCGCCCCGGCGGGCCGGGGCTTCCCCGCTTTCGCGGGTGACCAGGAGTTTCGACTCTTGTATATCGGTCCGTTACCCTGGGGGCCGCACGAGATCGTCGATTTGTGAGGAAGATTCATGGGAAGCGTTGTGCTCGACATCGTGGCATTGGTCGTTAATCGCGCGGCGATGTTCTGGAATTGGATGGCCACCGGATCGGCGGGCTTCCCTCCGCTGTGAACGTGCGGTCCACGATCTGCTTCGAGTAGCGAAATCCCCTGGTCAGGTGTGCTGGCCGGGGGATTTTCGATTCCGGCCGGAATCGGGAAACGTTCCGAATTGTTTGTTTTCACACCGGTGGATCTCGCTGACTGGTGAAGTGCGTAGTCATCGGTGCCGGAATTCGCCGGACATCCGGACCATGCGAACTCCAGCGCGGTCTCCGGAATTGGACCGCGCGGGCTTTCCGCCCGCTTCCCGCGTCGCCGTGATCGCCAGGGCCCCGGAGGATTTCGCCGCCGATCCCGCGCGCGAAGCTCGTGTCCCTCGTATCTTGAACACGTGAACTCCGCAGGGTCCGTGCGCACACGGTCGCGTATTCCTCGTTGGTTCGTTCTGTGGATGGGGCTCGTTACCGCCCTGGTCGCGCTCTGCTGCGCGGCGCTGTTCTGGCAACTCGCCGCGGAGGGCACGTTCCCGACCCTCGTCGTGCTCTGGGCGGTGCTCGGTGTGCTCGGCGGGATCGCCGTCCTGTTCGGACTGCTCGGGCTGCTGCGCTATCGTGCCGTGTTCCACAGTCTCGCCTCGCCAGTGCTCATCGCGGCCCTCGTGGCGCTGGCCCTCTACGACGTCCCGGAGGACACCGGCTGGCGCCTCTCCCGCGGGATCCTCGAAGATCAAGCCGTCGATTGCGCGCACTCCGGCCACCGTGCCCGCCTCGGCGTTTACACGATCACCTTCATCACGCCCCGCGACGGCGGCTGCCTGTTCTACACCCAAACGGGTGACTCGAATTCGGAGGGCTTCGCCTTCTTCCGCGACCCGGCCACCCCACCCCACCTCGGCCCACCCGCCACCAACGGCATCGAATACGCCGCCTTCGACGGGCAGTGGTACCGCTTCGTCGACACTCACTGAGCGCGGTCGCCGAAAATCCTGAGGAAGCCATCAGGTCCGGCGAGCGCGTGATCCGGTGTCCAAGCGGAGATGACCATGCCGAGTGTGGACATGGCCCAGCGCCAAACGCAAAGCGCGGCCGGGCGCGCCCACGCCGTCGCGGCAGGACGTATCCGTCACGCGTCCATGCAGGTCGAGGGGACGACGGAATATCCGACGCTCCGCAGGCTGTTGCGCCGATATGTGACGAACGCTGGAATGAACGTACTGATCGTGTACGCCCACCCGAAGCCGGACTCACTCACCGGCGCTCTGAAAGAGGTTGCGGCGCGCCAGTTGCGGGCGGACGGGCACGAGGTGCGGATCACCGACCTCTACGCGATGGGGTGGAAGGCCGCCGCCGACACCGACGATTTCGGCGCGGTCGAGGAGCCCAACTTCATGCTGGCCTCGGGTGTGGCCTACCGCGACGGGACGCTGAGTCCCGACATCCGCGCCGAGCAGGAGAAACTGCTGTGGGCCGACGCCGTCGTCCTGCATTTCCCACTCTGGTGGTTCGGCATGCCCGCGATCATGAAGGGCTGGGTGGACCGGGTTCTCACCTGCGATTTCGCCTATGGAGCCGGGGGTAAGGCGTTGCCCAGATACGGTGCGGGCGTCCTGGCCGGGCGGCGCGCGATGCTGGTGGTCTCGGTCGGGGGCAGGCAGCCGTCCTACTCCGATCGCGGGATCAACGGCCCCGTCGCGGATCTGCTGTTCCCGATCCACCACGGCATCCTCTACTACACCGGCATGGACGTGTTGTCGCCGTTCGTGGTGCACGACACGATCCGCCTCGACGCCGCGCGCTTCGACGACGTCGCGTACGAGCTGCGGCGGCGGATGTCGGAGCTGGCCGAACTGGAGCCGATCCGGTACCGCCCGCAGAGCGGCGGCGACTACGACCGGAGCCTGCGTCTGGTAGCTGGTCGCGAAGCACGGGGAGCGACCGGCTTCGGGTTGCACGTGGCGTCGTAGCGGCGCGGGTGATCAGGGCAGTGGGGCCGCTCCGCGCTGGGTGAGCAGCATGCCCATCATCCCGGCCTCTTGGCCCTGCCCATGGATCATGGAACGCGCGATCTCTTTGACCGGCCCGGAGCCCAGGAGACCGTCGGCGGCCTCGGCCATCGCGATACCGCCCTGGTGGTGGCGAAACATCAGTTGAAGGAACAGTATCTCCGCGTTCCGGCCATGTGCCGCTGCCAGATTGTTCAGTTCCGCCGTGCTCGCCATCCCGGGCATCAGGGGTGCCGTCTGCGCGCCCGCCGCCTGATGGCCATGCGCCGTCGCGTCCGCGCCCGGCATCCACGCCATCGGGTGTACGGAGCTGGGCGGCGCGTCCGCCAGACGCAGCCAGCCGAGCATGGTGCCGATCTCCAGGCGCTGTGTGCGGTCGAGCTGTTCGGCCAGCCGGGCGACCGCCGGATCGACCGAGCGATCCAGCCGCTGCACCATCAGCAGCGCTTGCTGGTGATGGGTGGCCATGTCCTGCACGAAGCCGATCTCGACATCGGTGAGCACCGATGCGGCGGAACGACTTTCCGGAAACACCAGCGGCCGCACTGCGGCGCCGAGCACGAGCAGCGCGAAGGCCGCCGAGACCAGGGCGGCGGTCGAGATCCGGCGCCGCATCGCTACGACCCGACGATCGACCGCTGGTCCGCCGGTGGCGAGTACACGTCCTCGTCCAGTCGCAGCACCATGAACCCGTTGTCCGAGCATGTGACGTACAGCTGTGATCCGCGCCATTCCGGTGGTGAGAAGCACCAGTCGGTGGACACATCGCCGAAGGCGAGGCGGCCGGTGCGCGGGGTGGTGGCGTCCAGAGGGTTGAACTGTCCCTCCAGCACGGCGCGCACCGCGGGCGGGGTGCTCATGAGCGGAACACCGATGAGCGAGGCGAGCGCGTGCGGCGAGTTCCACAGGCTCAGGTTCTGCCCGGTGCGGGCGGGCGGGTTGTAGTAGGCGATCTCGCGGATGGCGTAGGGATCGCGGATGTCGAACACCCGGATGCCGGAGGAGATCCATCCGCAGGCCAAGGCGGTGGGGTTGTCCTGCCGGTCGGCGGCGCAGTAGTGCGATTCGTAGGCGAAGGCGGAACCACCCATCGACGAACCGATATTGCTGTCGATGTGCTGCGGCAGGTTGATCTCGAGCTTGATCTTGTTGGCCACCCTGGGCGCGGTCTCGTCGGAGACATCGATGAGTTTGACGCCGCCGGAACCGCCTTCATCGACGGTGTAGAGGTAGGGCTTGCCGTCGTAGAAGACCGGGATGCTGTGCTGGGTCGCCCAGCCGTCCGTCCAGAACACCCGGCCCAGATGGTGCACCTGCGGGTCGGGGTCGCGGCGCTGCACCGCGCTGATGTCGAGGACGGTGAATCCGCCGAGCGCGGAGATGTACATCCGATCGCCGTCCGGGCTGATGCCGAATCCGTGCGCTTCGATGCCGGTCAAGCCCTGCCACACCACATGCGGGTCGGCGGGGTCGCTCAGGTCCACCGCGCTGACGAAGCCGGGCGCGATTCCCGAGGCCCAATAGGTGTTGCCGTCGGGGGAGAAGCCGCCCTCGTGCGTGGTGATCGGCAGCGGCATCGCCAGATTCGTCCCCGGACCGGGATTGAGCAGCCGCGGATGCGCGCAATCGGAGATGTCGTAGACCGACAGGTAACCCACCCCCTCGCCGACCGGCACGCCGGTGCCGACCAGCAACTTGCGCTCCGTGTTGACCTTGAGGCTCTCCCAGGTGCCCGCGAGCATCGCGGGCTCGGTCAAAGTCGCCGTCGGACGCGGATTCGCCGGATCGGACACGTCGAGCACCTGGACGCCACGGCCCTCGCTGATCAGGTCGCCGGGAAAGAACGAGCCCAGATAGGCGCAATGCTCGAAGCTGGTGGAGGTGATGCCCGCGCCGCGGCCCGCGTAGCCGCCGACGTAGGAGATGTTGCACCGGTAGCCCTGCGTGCTGCGCCCGCTGTCGCGGTCGGCGGCGGTGACGTCGCCTTGCAGTCCGCTCTCGGGGGCGGCGCCGGGTCCGCAGTCGGCGCGGGGAACCGAGGTGCGCCCGACGTCGAGGAACTCCTCGACTGCGTTACGAAGGTCCGATGGCGGATCGGCCGAAGCGCTCACGGGCAGCAGCACGGCTGTAACCATGCCGATGGTGAGCAGAGCCAGCGGTTCGGCACGGCACAGTCTGGCCAACGGGCGCATCGTCGCGACCCCCAACTTCGTCGTCGAGATTGGCTACCCAGGGTGACTGGGACAGTCACCGCTGAACTGACTGAATGGTAGTGATTTCCGTCCGTCCGAGGGCGGGTTTTGCCGAATCGCAGCCGGATTCGCGAAGTTTTCCGCTCCGCGTGATCAGCGCGGCTGGGTCGGTCCGGTGCGGAGTGTGGCCGAATTCGGGTGCGCCGACAGGAGTTCGTCGCAGGCACCCAGGAAGATGCGTCGTAGTCCGGCTGCGCGTTCCGTCAACTCGGCCTGGGCGCGGACGTACTCCGCCCGCCCCGCGGGTGTCTCGATGCGAACCGGCTGGTAGCCGAAGCCGGACAGGTCGTACGGGCTGGCACGCATGTCGAGTTCCCTTGCGGCGCAAGCCAACTCGAAACAATCCAGGAGCAGCTCAGACGAGATCAGCGGGACCAGCTTGAAGCCCCACTTGTACAGATCCATATTCGCGTGCAGACAGCCCGGCTGTTCGCGACGCAGCTGGTCGGCTCGGGTGAGCGGCTCGGCGTTGCGGCCGACGGCGTCCGGGGTGAAGAAGCGGTAGGCGTCGAAATGCGTGCAGCGCAGCGACATCGAGTCGAGCACGGCGTCGGTGCCCGCGCGTCCCAGCCGCAGCGGCACCCTCTGGTGGCGGATGTCGTCGGTGCGATACACCATCGCCCATTCGTGCAGCCCGAAGCAGGACAGATGCGCGGGCCGGGACGCGGTGGCACGCAGCAACTCTGCGACGAACGCGACGGTATCGCGGCGTTTGTCCAGATATGCGGGATCGGCGGTGCAGAAGCCCGCAGCGCCGGAATCGGTGACGACGTGGTGATACCCCCGCGCGTCGCGGTATTCGGCGGCATCGGCCATCCCGATGCCGTATCCCGGATGCCAGCGCCGCAACTGGGCGGGTTTGTGCCCGTAGTAGGTGAACAAGAAGTCGATCACCGGGTGCGACGAACCTTGCGCCCGCCGCTCGAGATAGGGCCCGACCAGATCGTCCAGCCGGGCCCGGTGCGCGGCGGCGGACTCCCGCCACTGCGCACCGGACAACACCCGCATGGTCATCGCACCCCGCGCGGGCACGCTGCCCGAATCGTCATTCGCCCACCCGATGCGTTCCGTCTCGGACGGTGCCGACGAATTCCTCCACCAAGTCCTCCAAGGCGACGATGCCGGTGGTGTTGCCCCGGTCGTCGACCACGCGGCCGAGATGGCTGTTGGTGCGCCGCAACCGCGCCAGCGCCTCGTAGAGCGTGGCGCCCATGCCCACCGTCGGCAGCGGGCGGATATCGGTGCGCGGGATCGGCGTCCCCGGACCGGCGCTCTCGTCGGCGACCTTGTCGAGCACGTCCTTGACGTGCAGGTAGCCGACCAGCGAGCCGTCGTTCGCCCGCACCGGGAAGCGGGAGAAACCCGTCTCGGCGACTGCGGATTCGATGTCGCCGAGTGTGGTCCCGTTGCCGCGCAGCGGAATCGATCGGGTCGCGTCCAGCGGCACCATCACGTCGGCGACCACCCGGTCGCTGGTGCCGAGGGCCTGCGTGAGGCGGCGGTGCTCCTCCTCGTCGAGCAGCCCCTCCGAGCGGGACTCGCCGATCATCTCGGCCAGTTCCACCGTCGACACGGTGGCCTCCAGCTCGTCCTTCGGCTCGACCCGCAGCAGGCGCAGCGACAGGTTGGCGGCCAGGTTGTACAGCGCGATGAGCGGGCGGGCCAGCCGCAGCCACATCAGGTGCACCGGCACCAGCAGCAGCGCGCTTCGCTCCGGCCCGGCCAGCGCGATGTTCTTCGGGATCATCTCGCCGAACAGGATGTGCAGGATCACCACGATGGTCAGCGCCAGGGCGAACGCCACCGGGTGCAGCAGTTGCTGCGGCAGGCCGAGTAGGTCGAACGGGCCTTCCAGCAGGTGCGCGACGGCGGGCTCGCCGACGCGGCCGAGCAGGATCGAGCAGATGGTGATGCCCAGCTGCGCGGCGGCGAGCATCATCGAAAGGTTCTCGCCCGCTCGGATGACGGTGTTCGCGTTGCGCTTGCCCTGCGCGGCCAGCGCTTCCAGCCGGTCGCGGCGGGCGGAGATGAGCGCGAACTCGGCGGCGACGAAGAACGCGTTGCCTGCCAACAGCACGACGGTGAGCAGCACGCCGAAGAGGTCACCCATGGCTGTGCTCCTTGGTCGCGAGGGCGTCGGCGTCCACCGGGATCAACCGGACCCGGTCGATGCGCCGTCCGTCCATGCGCTCCACCCGGGCGATCCAGCCGCCGGAGCCGTGGCTTTCCGGCGCCGTCCACTGCTGCGAGCGAGGATTGGGCAGCACGACTTCGTCGCCGGGCACCGGGATGCGGCCGAGCCGGGTCAGCACGAGGCCGCCCAGTGTCTCGTACTCGCCCTCCGGCGCGTCGTATCCGGTGGCCCGGGAGACCTCGTCGATGCGCAGCAGGCCCGAGCAGTCCCAGCCGTCGAAGACGCGCCGTACGTCGCGCTCCTCCTCGTCGTGCTCGTCGCGGACGTCGCCGAGGATCTCCTCGATGATGTCCTCCATGGTGACCAGGCCCGCGGTGCCGCCGTACTCGTCCACGACGAGGGCGACCTGCATGCCGTCGGCGCGGACCCGTTCGAGCACCTCGTCGCCGTCCAAACTGGCGGGCACGATCGGCACCGGCTGGGCGAGCCGGTACAGGGGGGTCGTCCGGCGCGCCTGCAATGGGCGGGTGAAGGCCTGCTTGACGTGCACGAAGCCGAGGGTGTTGTCGAGATCGCCGTCGATCACCGGGAAGCGGGAGTAACCGGTGCGGCCCGCCGCGTCGATCAGATCGGCGATGGTGTCGTCCTTGTCGAGTGACTCGATCTTCACCCGCGGAGTCATCAGCTCCTCGGCGCTGCGCTCGCCGAACTGCAGCGAGCGGTCCATCACCTGGGCGGTGGGCTGGTCGAGCGCGCCGCGCAGCGCGGACGTGCGCACCAGGGAGCCGAGTTCCTGCGGCGAACGGGCCGAGCGCAACTCCTCGGCGGGCTCGACGCCGAGCCTGCGGACCACCCAGTTGGCGGTGCCGTTGAGGAAATGGATCATCCACTTGAACACCACCGAGAAGCCGATCATCGGTCCGGCCGTGACGCGGGCGGTGGCCAGTGGCTTGGCGATGGCGATGTTCTTGGGCACCAGCTCGCCGTAGATCATCGACAGCGAGGTGGCCAGGATCAGCGCGAGCGTGAGCGCGACGCCACCCGCGGCGGCTTCGCTCAGCCCGATGCCGGCGAACACCGGATGCAGCAGCCGGGCCAGTACCGGCTCGGCGATGTAACCGGTGATCAGTGTGGTGATGGTGATGCCGAGCTGGGCGCCGGACAGCTGGAACGAGAGCGTGCGATGCGCCTTGCGGACCATGCGGGCGCGGACGTCACCGGTGCGGGCGTGCGCCTCGACGGTGCTGCGCTCCAGGGCGGTGAGGGAGAATTCCGCGGCGACGAACAGGGCCGTGCCGACGGTGAGTGCGATGAATCCGATCAGGCTGAGCGCGGTGAGCGCGACGGACATGGTCAGCACCACCCGAACGGTGCTGCGTGACGGCCTGTGCGGAATGGGACTACTGCGGGGAGGAGGACGCCGGGTTGGTCACCCGGCTCGGTAGAGGAGCCCTCCTGTACGGCGCCCTCGGACGCGGGTGACAACTGGATCCTTTCGCAAACGAGTCGTGGTGCCGGTGTCCGGCAACCACCATGCTACCGGCCCACGTGCCGAGTGGCGTGGGCCGGTGCCGGTGCGATGCGTGTGTCGGCGCTCACCAACCGCTGGGCAGCGGGCGGCCTTCGGCGAATCCGGCCGCGGACTGCACGCCGAGCACGGCCTTGTCGTGGAATTCGGCGAGCGTCCGTGCTCCCGCGTAGGTGCACGCGCTGCGCACACCCGAGCAGATGTGGTCGATGAGGTCCTCGACGCCGGGACGCTCCGGGTCAAGCCGCATCCGCGAGCTGGAGATGCCCTCTTCGAACAATCCCTTGCGCGCTCGGTCGAATTCGCTGTCGGAGGCGGTGCGGGCGGCGACGGCCCGCTTGGAGGCCATGCCGAAGCTCTCCTTGTACGCGTTGCCGTCGCGATCGACCCGCAGGTCGCCGGGGGACTCGTAGGTACCGGCGAACCAGGAGCCGATCATCACGTTGGACGCGCCCGCGGCCAGCGCGAGCGCCACGTCGCGGGGATGGCGAACGCCGCCGTCGGCCCAAATGTGCACGCCGAGTTCCGCGGCGGCGGTAGCGCATTCGGCCACCGCGGAGAACTGCGGGCGGCCGACGCCGGTCATCATCCGGGTGGTGCACATGGCGCCGGGGCCGACACCGACCTTGACGATGTCGGCGCCCGCCGCCGCGAGATCCCTGGTGCCCTCCGCGGAGACGACGTTGCCCGCGACCAGCGGGACTCCGAGCCCGAGATCGCGCACGGCGGTGAGCGTTTCGAGCATCTTGGCCTGGTGTCCGTGCGCGGTGTCGATGACCAGCAAGTCGGCGCCCGAATCCACGAGGGACTTGGCCTTGGCGGCCACGTCGCCGTTGATGCCGACCGCGGCCGCGACGCGCAGCTTGCCGGCGGCGTCGACGGCGGGCTGGTAGATGCCCGCGCGCAGGGCGCCGGTGCGGGTGAGCACACCGGCCAAGGTGCCGTCCTCGGCGGTGAGCACGGCGAAGTCGGCGTGCTCGGCGTGCAGCAGATCGAACAGGTCACGCGGGGTGGTGGTCGCGGGGGCCCGCACGAAATCGGTGACCGCGACCTCGCGGAGCCGGGCGAAGCGGTCGACGTCGGCGCAGGCGGCCTCGGTCACCACACCGACCGGGCGTCCGTCGTCCACCACCACGACGGCGCCGTGGGCGCGCTTGTGCATCAAGGCGACCGCCTCGGAGACCGAACGGTCGGGGGCGAGGGTGACCGGAGTGTCGGCGGTGAGCGAGCGGCTCTTGACGAAGGCGATGGTGTCGGCGGCCGCGGTGATCGGCAGGTCCTGGGGGAGGACGACGATGCCGCCGCGGCGGGCCACCGTCTCGGCCATTCTGCGCCCGGCCACGGCGGTCATGTTCGCCACGACGATGGGGATGGTGGTGCCCGACCCGTCGGTCGTCGACAGATCGACGTCGAAGCGCGACGCGACGTCCGTCCGATTCGGGACGAGGAAGATGTCGTCGTAGGTCAGGTCGTACGGCGGCTGATGACCGGGGAGAAAGCGCACTCGACCGATGATATCCGCGCGGCGACCGGTGTGCGCCGTTCTGCTTCTTCGCCCGTGAGCTCAGGCGGCGGCTTGCGAGCGGGAAAGCATGATCGTCGCGGCGGCCATGACGAGCACCGCACCTCCGGTGATGACCAGTCCCGCGGTGTCCGTCCGCAACCGCTCGTCCAGCACGGCGATGCCGATGAACGCGGCGGCCAGTGGCTCGACGACCGTGACGGCGGGCAAGGAGGCGGTCAGCGGTCCCGCGTGATAGGCGCGCTGCTGCAGGTAGACGCCGGTGACACCGGCCCCGACAAGTGCCCAGGTCTGCCAGCCGCTGAGCACATCCCCGAGACCGTGGTCGAACAGGTCGGTGACGTAGTCGGTGAGCGCGGCGGCGAGTCCGTAGAGGGCGCCGCTCGCGGCGCCGATCAGCAGTGCGCGCCACGCCGGGTCGCGCGCGGCGATGCCACCGGCGGTGGCGGCGGCGATCAGGCCGAGCAGGATGCCCAGGGGCACGAGCCAGTCCCGCAGCGGCGCGTCGGTGTTGCCCTCGGTCGGATTGCCGACGAGCAGGAAGCAGGCCAGCGCGGCGGTCAGCGCGAGCGCGGTCGCCCAGGTGCGCGGCGCCACGCGGCGGTCGTTGAGCCGGGCGGACATCGGTAGCGCGAACACCAGCGCGCTCACCAGGATCGGCTGCACCAGCAGCACCGCGCCCAAGGTGAGCGCGACGACCTGCATGGCGTATCCGCCCGCGTCGCCGACGACGCCCGCCCACCAGCGCGGGGTGCGGATCAGCGAGCGGATCAGCGACGCGCCCTCCGGCACCGCGGCCGCCGCGTGTTGTTGCGCGACCGCGGCGATCGCGAACAGCAGCGCGGCGAGCAGGGAGCAGAGGACGGCGGCTGCCGCGTGAGTCGACACGCTCTAGTTTGCTCCGCGATTGCCCCACTTCGGTGACTGCTGCGCGCGTACGGCGCGTCGCCGTGTCCGGCCCGGCGTGTCGCCGGAGGCGGGCCCTGCGGCGCGTCCGGAGAATCCGCCCGCCGCGCCGGAACGGCGGGTGGACGCACCCTCGCCCGAACCCGCACTGTGCCCGGCGGAGTTGCCGGTGGCGGGCTTCCCGGCGACTTTCGCCTGGCCGCGACGACGCCCCGGCGCGGCGACCGATTCGCCACCACGGCTCGGCACCGAGCCCGACCGGGACTGCTTCGCCGCACCGGCACCGCGGCCACCGGCCTGAGCCGTCTCCGCACGCCGGTTCGCTTGACGCCGTGCGGGTTTGGTAGCGGGGGTGGTCGCGGGCGCGGCGGAAGCCGGGACCACCGGAGTTCCGGACGGGCGGCGGGCGCCGGTGATCTCGGCCAGTGTGCGGTCGCCGGGACGGACCGCGACTCCGTCCACCTCGACACCCGCCTTACGGGCCATCGACTCGACGTCGCGGCGCTCTTCGTCCATCACCAGCGTGACGACCACGCCGTCCTCGCCCGCGCGGGCGGTGCGCCCGGCCCGGTGCAGATAGGCCTTCGGCTCCGGCGGCGGATCGACGTGCACGACGAGGGAGATCCCGTCCACGTGGATGCCGCGCGCGGCGACGTCGGTCGTGACCAGCACCGGCACCGAGCCGTCGGCGAACGCGGCGAGGGTTCGGGTGCGATTGTTCTGCGCCTTGCCGCCGTGCAGCGCTCCCGCGGCGATGCCCGCCCCGCGCAGCTGTTTGGCGAGCCGGTCGGCGCCGTGCTTGGTACGGACGAACATGATGGTCAGCCCGTCGCGGGCGGCGATCTCGGTGGCGACCGCCCGCTTGGTCACCTTGTCGCCGACGTAGAGCAGGTGATGCGACATCGTGGTGACCGAGGCCGACGGCGGCGCGGTGGAATGCGTGACAGGGGAGCGCAGGTAACGCTTGACCAGCTTGTCGACCTCGCCGTCCAGCGTGGCCGAGAACAGCAGGCGCTGACCGTCGCGCGGCGTGCGGTCGAGCAGCTTGGTCACCTGCGGCAGGAATCCCATGTCGGCCATGTGGTCGGCCTCGTCGAGCGCGGTGATGGTCACGTCGGACAGATCGGCGGATCCCTGGGTGAGAAGGTCGGCGAGCCGTCCGGGCGTGGCGATGAGCAGGTCGACGCCGCGGGCGAGCCGGTCGGCTTGGCGTTTGATCGGAGCGCCGCCGACCACCGAGGCCACGCGCAGGCCGAGCGAAAGCGCCGGTTCGTCCAGCGCCCGCTCGATCTGCGCGGCCAGCTCGCGGGTCGGCACCAGAACCAGCCCGCGCGGGCGGCCCGGCTTGGCCGCCGCGCCCGCCAGCCGCGTGAGCATCGGGAGGCCGAAGGCCAAGGTCTTCCCGGAACCGGTCGGCCCGCGGCCGAGCACGTCCTTTCCTGCCAGAACGTCGGGGGTCGTGGCGGCCTGGATCGGGAACGGCGTCTCGATGCCGTCGCGTCGCAGTGCCTGGACGAGCACGGCGGGCAGGCCCAGACCCGCGAAGGTCACGGGGGGCGCCGCGGCGACGGTGGTCGAGGGGGTCACGAGGAGGGTGTGCCTTTCGTCGCACGGCGCGTTCCGCGCGGAACGCGCTGTTCGGTGGGATGGAGAGCGGCGCGCGATGCGGTTCACCGCGCGGTGGCGCGGGCGATGACGCGCGCCGGGTGGAGCGAGAGGATGCGGCCGACCGGAGGCGGGCCGAAGGTCCAGGATACGTGCCGGGAAGTCAGCCGTGGAACAGCCGACTCAGTTCCACCAGCCAGGGTACGGCCACGGCCTGCGTCGGCACCACCAGGATGGCTGCCGAGCCGAGGTAGGCGGCCGTCGCGATGCGGAGGTCCCCGATCCGGCCGCTCAGCCGTTGGATGCGGATGAGCGTGGTGGGACCGCCCGCGGCGAGCGCGCCTTGCGGCGCGGTGGACTTCGCGCAGGCGACGAGGGCGCGGGCCAGCGGCTTCGGTCCGGTGACCTTGACCGCCGAGTCGTCCGCGAGCAACTCGATGAGCAGTTTCACCGAGCCGAGCGCGGCCTTGCTGCGCACCACCCGAGGGAACGCCTCGTGCACGGCCGTGAACGCCTCCAGCACGAGATCGTGCCTGGCCCGCAGGTGCGAACGCTCGTGGCTGACGATGGCGGTGACCTCGGCGTCGGCGAGATTGGTCAGGGTGCCTTCGCTGAGCACGACGCGCTGGCGCAGGCCGGGCAGGCAGTAGGCGATGGGCTCGGTGGCGGCCAGCACCCGGATGTCGGCCGCGCGCCGGTGCGGACCGCTCTGGTCCAGCAGGTCGACGAGCATGCGGTGGCGCGACCGCCGCCTGCGGGTGTGCACGCCCACCCGGATGATCGCGTAGATCAACCGGGCGCCGATCAGCAGCGTGAGCGCGAAGACCAACACGTACGCCAGCCACAGCGGCAGGCCGAGCGCGTCGATCTCCCTGGTCGGCGCGGTGGTCGGGCGGCCGTCGGGGCCGGGCACGAGCAGCTCGGCGGCGATGGCCAACCCGGAGCCGAACGCGCTGAGCACGGCGGCGAGCGCGATGGCCTGCCAGAGCACCAGCGCTGCTCGGGGCGTCCGGTAGGTCCAGGTCGCCCGGCTGAGCAAGGCCGGGGCAGGCCCCGCGAGAAGCAATGCCAGTCCGGCGAATACCGGCGCGGTTGCGTTCATCGACTCAGCTCACTGCGTTGTGGGGCCAGGGCGCCCGAGGAGTCTACTGCGGCGGGGGCGCCGAGTCCTCGGTTGCTTCGAGCTTAGCGAGTGCTTCGCGCAGAGCGGCAGCCTCGTCCTTGCCGACCTGTTCCACGAAGTGCACCAGGGCCGCGGCACGGCTGCCCGCCGCGTCGGCCTGTTGCAGGGCGTCGACCATCAGGCTGGCCACGAGTTCGTCGCGGGTGTGCACCGGCGCGTAGCGGTGCGCGCGGTCGTCGCGCCGCTGGACCACGAGGTTCTTCTTCGCGAGGCGTTGCAGCACGGTCATCACCGTGGTGTACGCGAGCTCACGGCGTGCGGCGAGCGCCTCGTGCACCTGCCGGACCGTTTGTGGTTCGTCGGCCGACCACAACTGGTCCATGACCGCTTTCTCGAGTTCACCAAGACCTGCCATTCCCTAATTTTAGGTACTCAACGACGAGGATGCGTACTACAGGGTGTCGTAACTATGGAATAGCTGGTGTGTCATTTCTCATACGGCGCGGTCGCGGGCGTTGTGGCAGCGGGTCCGCCCGCCTTTCCGCGCACGTGCCTGGCGCCGATCGGCACGATCATCGGGCGGCCCGACACGGGGTCCTCGGGCACCCTGGCATCCAGGTCGAACACTTCGCGCAGCAGCTCGACCGACACCACCTCGCCGGGGGCGCCCGCGGCGACGACGCGTCCGTCGCGCATGACGACCAGCTGGTCGCTGTAGCGGATCGCGAGATTGAGATCGTGCAGCACCATCACGACGGTGCGGCCGAGATCGGCGTGCAACCGGTCGACCAGGTCGAGCACCTCGATGGAGTGCGCCAGGTCCAGATAGGTGGTCGGCTCGTCGAGCAGCAGGATGTCGGTGCCCTGGGCCAGCGCCATCGAGATCCAGGCGCGCTGGCGCTGGCCGCCGGACAGCTCATCGAGCGGTCGGTCGGCGAGGTCGGTGATCCCGGTTTGTGCCAGCGCTGTCGTCACCTCGGATTCGTCGGTTCCCGACCACTGCCGGAACCAGGACTGGTGCGGGTGGCGTCCACGGGCGACCAGATCGGCGACGGTGAGCCCTTCCGGGGCGACCGGCGACTGCGGCAGCATGCCGACGATGCGGGCGACGTCCTTGGTCTTCATCGTCGAAATAGCCTTGCCGTCCAACAACACTCGGCCTTCTCGCGGGCGCAGCAGGCGGCCGAGCGAACGCAGCAGGGTGGACTTCCCGCAACCGTTCGGCCCGATGACGGTCGTGACGACGCCGGGAGTGACGGTCAAGCTCAGCCCGTCGACGATCACCCGGTCGCCGTAGCCGAGACTGACCGCCTCGGCGCCGAGCCGGTGCGCGGGAGCGCTCGCCCGCTCCGTGGCGTCAGGGGTGGTGATGTCCGCGATCGTCATGACAGCGTCGCCTTCCGGTTCATACGCACGAGCAGGTACAGCAGGAACGGCCCGCCGAATGCCGCGGTCACGACGCCGAGGGGTAGGTCGACCGGAAACGCCGTGCGGGACGCGACATCCGCGCCGACCACCAGGATGGCGCCGGTGACCGCGGCGCCGACCAGCGGCTCGCCCGGTGTGCGCAGCAGTCGTCGTGCGATCTGCGGCGCGGCGAGGGCGACGAAACCGACCGGCCCGACGGCGGCGGTGGCCACCGAGGCGGCTACCACCGCCGCTCCGATCAAGACGGCCTGCTGGGTCTGGATGCGCACCCCGAGCGTACGCGTGGTGTCGGAGCCAAGACGCAGCGCGGCGAGCGTGCGGGCGGAGGCGAGCGCGACGAGCGCGGCGATTCCCGCGGCGATCGCCGCGGGACCCAGGCGCGCGTTGTCGGCCGCGTTGAGCGATCCGTTCAGCCACAACTGCACGCGCTGGGCATCCGCCAGGCTGGCGCGGGTGAGCAGCCAGCTGATCCCCGCGGTCAGCAGGGCGTTCACGCCCACGCCGATCAGCACCAGCCGCAGCCCGGAGGCGCCGTACGCGCCGGTGGCGGTGCGTCCCCAGGCGAGCAGATAGATGGCGACGGCGGTGAGCAGCCCGCCTGCCAGGGCCGCCACCGGCGCGCCGACCGAAGCGGCCACGCCGGTGCTCGCGCCTCCGGTGCCGACCAGCACCGCGACCGCCCCCAGGCTCGCGCCCGAGGTGATGCCGAGCATGTCCGGCGCGGCCAGCGGGTTGTGCAGGATGGACTGGGTGACGGCGCCCGCCAGCCCGAGCGCGAGGCCGACCACGAGCGCGGTGAGCGCGCGCGGCAGCCGGGACTCCAGCACGATGAACCGCTGAGCCCTGGTGCCGCCGCCAGTCAGGACGTCCAGCACGCGCCCGAGCGGTAGATGGGACTCGCCCACCGCGACGTCCAGGCACAACAGTGCGAGCGCCAGCGCGATCAGGACCGCGACGATCAGGATCATCCGCGGTCGCAGCACCGTCGACACCGGCCCGACGCGCAGCGCGGGGCGGGCACTCGGGGTTCGCAGCGAGATCGTCACAGGTTCACCAGCTTTCGCCTGCGCACGAACGCGAGGAAGAACGGCACGCCGAGCAGGGCCACCACTACGCCGACCTCCAGTTCGCCGGGGCGAGCCACCACCCGGCCCGCCACATCGGCGATCAGCAGTAGCAACGCGCCGAGCAGCCCGGCATAGGGAATCAGCCAGCGATGGTCGGGCCCGGTGATCGTCCGCGCCAGATGCGGGACGACCAGGCCGAGGAAGGCGATCGGCCCGACCGCCGCCGTCGCCGTGCCCGCCAGCAGCACGACGGCCGCCAGGCCGAGCGCGCGGCTGCGGCCGACGTGCACGCCGAGTCCACGCGCGACGTCGTCGCCGAGGCCGATCAGATTCAGTCCGGGCGCCGCCAGTACCGCCAGCAACATGCCCACGGCCAGGAACGGCAGTACCTGCCAGAACACCGCGGCGTCGCGGCCGGCGACGGCGCCGATCACCCAGAACCGGTAGGTGTCCAGCGCGGCGGCGTCGAACAGCACGACGGCGTTGGTCATGGCCTGCAGGAACGCGGTGACCGCCGCACCCGCGAGCACGAGGGTCAGCGGGCTCGCCTTGCCGCCGCCCACTGATGAGGTCGCGAACACCGCCACCCCGGCGATCAGCGCTCCGGCCAGCGCGAACCAGATGTATTGCTCCGGCGCGGCGAAAGCGAACAGGTACACGCTCAACGCGGCGAGGAACGCCGCACCCGCGTTCAGTCCGAGCAACCCGGCGTCGGCGAGCGGATTGCGGGTGTAGCCCTGGACGAGCGCGCCCGCGATCCCCAACGCCGCCCCGCAGACCAGTGCCAACGCGGTGCGCGGCAGCCGCAGCCCCCGCACGATCTCTTCCTCGGTGGAACCGGCTGCGCACGTGAAGGGTCCGCCGGAGCAGGTGAGCGCATGATGCACGGCGTCGTAGACGGTTCCCGGCGCGAGCGAGCGGGCGCCCACCGCCACGCCGGCCAGCACGGCGAGCAGCAGTAGGACGGTCGAGACGAGAAGTCCGGAAAGACGTCGCCGCCTCACGGTGGCAAGAGAAGTCACGGCGACGAGCTGCTCCTGAAATCAGCGATACGGTTGCTAAGTCTGGTAAGCCTAACCTATCTTCGCGGACAGGCGGGGATGGCCGACTGCCCGCCGCGCCGCGCGACGGAGCCGATCCCCGAGGAGGTTCGATGACCGAGCTCATCACCACGCCACATCGCTCGCCGACGGCGTTCGGACGCGCCTGTGCCCGGCTGCGCGCGCTGCAACCGGAGCACCCGCGGGTCTATGCCGTCGCCGCGATCGCCGAGCAGGGCAAACGACGCTGGTGGCAGCTGGCGGACGGAGTGCGCGAAGGGCGCGTCGAACTCATGTACCGGCGGCATGCCGCGGAGATGATCAGTGCGGGCATCGCCGCGGAAGTGGTTGCCACGGCGCTGATCCACGCGGTAGCCGGACGGGTGGTCGCGCTGCTCGTCGCGGAAGGGCGCGCCTGGGATCCCGGCTTGGAGAACCTCTGGATCCACACCGACAACGACGGCGGAATCGACTGGGCGGCCTTGTCGGACACCACGATTCGCGTGATCGACGGTGATCCGCTGGCGGGCGGACCCGGTGTGGTCGCCTTGCCGTGCCCGGAGGCGATGTACGTCTGGCTCGCGCATCGCTGCGAACCCGCGCTGACCGTCGTTCAGCGGAACCTGACTCGCTGCTCCGGTTTGAGCGCCGGGCGGTTCTGGTCCCTCGTCGGTGAATCCGTCGCGGGCGCTTCGACTTACGTGCCCGATCTGGCGCGGACCGATTCCGTCGCCGGCGCGCGTCGTGGCCAAGCCTTGTTGGCGGCGATGGCCGAGCGGGGGCTGCCCGTGCGGCGGTCGGGCTCTTGCTCAGTTAGGTAAGGCTGACCTATACTCACTTTCGGCGTACGGATCGCGCGAGAGTCCCGAGGGCTGCGGTGACCCCCGATCCCGTGCCGCGGCGGGCTCCACTTCCGGTGGGGCCCGCCGCTCTGTGCCGATCGTCCCCGGCGGGGCACCGCCCTGGCCTGCGGATGAGGCCGCGGCGTTGCGCGCAGGGTGCTGTGCGACAGTGAATACATGACACAGCAGGAGACTCGCCAGGTCGGCTCGCTGGCGGACGTCACGCCCGAGCAGATGAACGCCTACAGCGAAGGCACCTTCGCCGACCTGATCGGCCTGCGCTACACCGAGCTGAGCCCCGACCGCGTGCGCGGCGAGTGGGTCGTGAAACCGCATCTCTACCAGCCAGCAGGCATCCAGAACGGCGGCGTGTACTGCACCGTCGTCGAGACGCTCGCCAGCGTCGCCGGCGGCGTCTGGTTCGGCGACCAGGGCACGGTCGTCGGCGTGAACAACAACACCGATTTCCTGCGGGCGGTGCGCGAGGGCACCCTGACGGGCGAGGCGACGCCGCTGCATCGGGGCAGGCTGCAGCAGCTGTGGCAGGTCGTCATCACCGATGAGCAGGGCCGCACCGTGGCGCGCGGTCAGGTGCGACTGCAGAATCTGCCGCATCGGTCCTGACCCGCTCGACCGGCGACGGCGGAACGGGCGTGCCAGAATGTGCGTCACCCGTCACTGTGAACCGGTGAGGAGCCCGGATGCGACTGTCACCGCATGAGCAGGAGCGCCTGCTGCTCAGCTACGCCGCCGAGCTGGCCCGGCGCAGGCAGGCGCGCGGACTCAAGCTGAACCATCCCGAGGCGGTCGCGCTGATCACCGACCATGTGCTGGAAGGCGCGCGGGACGGGCGCACGGTCGCGGACCTGATGTCCTCGGGACGGACGGTCCTCACCCGCGACGACGTGATGGAAGGTGTGCCGGAGATGATCCCCGACGTCCAGGTCGAGGCGACCTTCCCGGACGGCACCAAGCTCGTCACCGTGCACCACCCGATCGGATAGGCGGGCGGTATGCGGTTTGCGAGCGCCCCCGATCCGGACGGAGGCCCGGCGTGATCCCCGGCGAATACCTTTGCGCCGAGGGCGTCATCGAACTGAACGTGGGCGCGCGGCGCCTCGAACTCGACGTGGTCAACACCGGCGACCGGCCGGTGCAGGTCGGCAGCCATGTGCATTTCCCGCAGGCGAACGCGGCGCTGGAGTTCGACCGCGCGGCCGCGCACGGCCACCGCCTCGACATCCCGGCCGGGACCGCGGTGCGCTTCGAACCCGGTCTCGGGCAACGGGTACGGCTGGTGCCGCTGGGCGGCGCCCGCGAGGTGCACGGAATCAGCCCGACCCCACCGGGCCGTCTCGATGGCTAGTGCGTGTGCGGACCCGGAACGGGCTGCGCGGAGTACGCGGGCTCAGGAGGTAGGACGCGATGAGTGAGCTGAGCCGGGCGCGGTACGCCGAACTGTTCGGACCGACGACGGGCGACCGGATCCGTCTGGCGGACACCGATCTGCTGATCGAGATCACCGAGGACCGCAGCGGGGGACCGGGGCGCGCGGGCGACGAAGCCGTGTTCGGCGGCGGCAAGGTCCTGCGCGAATCCATGGGCCAGTCCCGAGCGACGCGCGCCGAGGGCGCTCCCGACACCGTGATCACGGGCGTGGTGATCATCGATCATTGGGGAATCATCAAGGCGGACGTCGGTATTCGCGACGGACGGATCAGCGCGATCGGCAAGGCGGGCAACCCCGACACCATGACCGGGGTGCACCCGGACCTGGTCGTCGGGCCGTCCACCGAGGTGATCTCCGGCAACGGCCGCATCCTCACCGCGGGCGCGATCGACTGTCACGTGCATTTCATCTGTCCGCAGCTGTTGGAGGAGGCGCTCGGCGGCGGCATCACCACCCTGATCGGCGGGGGCACCGGCCCGGCCGAGGGCAGCAAGGCGACCACCGTGACGCCCGGCGCGTGGCATCTGGCGCGCATGCTGGAGGCCACCGACGGCTGGCCGGTGAACATCGTGCTGCTCGGCAAGGGCAACACCGTCAGCGCCGAGGCCATGTGGGAGCAATTGCGCGCGGGCGCATCCGGTTTCAAGCTGCACGAGGACTGGGGCTCCACGCCCGCGGCGATCGATGCCTGCCTCACCGTGGCCGAGGCGGCCGGGGTGCAGGTGGCGCTGCACTCGGACACCTTGAACGAGGCGGGTTTCGTCGAGGACACCCTCGCGGCGATCGCGGGCCGCGGCATCCACGCCTACCACACCGAGGGCGCGGGCGGCGGACACGCGCCCGACATCATCACCGTCGCCGCCCATCCCAACGTGCTGCCCAGTTCCACCAACCCGACTCGCCCGCACACGATCAACACCCTCGACGAGCACTTGGACATGCTCATGGTGTGCCACCACCTGAGCGCGTCGATCCCGGAGGATCTGGCCTTCGCCGAAAGCCGCATCCGCCCCTCCACCATCGCGGCCGAGGACCTGCTGCACGACCTCGGCGCCATCTCGATGATCGGCAGCGATTCGCAGGCCATGGGCCGCATCGGGGAGGTGGTGCTGCGCACCTGGCAGACCGCGCACGTGATGAAGCGCCGCCGCGGCGCGCTGCCGGGCGACGGCGCCGCCGACAACGCCCGGGTCCAGCGCTACGTCGCGAAATACACCATCTGCCCGGCCGTCGCGCATGGCCTGGACCACGAGATCGGGTCGGTCGAAGTGGGCAAGCTCGCCGATCTGGTGCTGTGGGAGCCGGCGTTCTTCGGTGTCCGCCCGCATGCCGTCCTCAAAGGCGGCGCGATCGCCTGGGCCGCGATGGGCGACGCCAACGCCTCCATCCCCACGCCGCAGCCGGTGCTGCCGCGCCCCATGTTCGGCGCCGCACCGGCGGCCGCCGCGGCGACCTCACTGCATTTCGTCTCCGAGCAGGCGATCGAGGACGGCCTCGCCGACCGGTTGCGGGTCCAGCGCAGACTGGTTCCGGTCCGCGACGTCCGTGGCGTGCGGAAGAAGGATCTGCCGAACAACGACGCCATGCCGCGCATCGAAGTCGAGCCGGACACTTTCACCGTCCGCATCGACGGCGAGGTCTGGCGCGAACAACCCGCCACCGAATTGCCCATGGCTCAGCGCTATTTCCTCTTCTGACCGGCGCGGGTACGGGGCGGCGGGTTCGACCGATCGGTCAGTCCTCGCCAGGCTTGCCGAACTCCTCGATCAGCACGGGATACTGCTCCCCACCGTGTCCCGCGGCGATCGAGCGGTCGGCCATCGCCTTGATCAACTTCGGCAGTTCGGCGTTGATGCCGACCGCTTCGCTCTCCTCGATCAGATGCGCCATCGCCCGCGCGTCGGTTTCGCCGCCGCCCCCGCTTGGACCACCCCGCGAGTCGCACACGGCTACGGCGAGGTACGAGAGGACGTCTCAACGGTGTGCCACTCGGGGACGCCGGGCGTATAGTCCGCTGGATCTGGAGCAAGGGAGGGACGCATGCCTCGACCGGGCGAGCGTAAGGCGGCGCGTCGGGTGCTGACAGGTGTTGTCGGCGCGGGGACGTTTCTGGCTGCGATGTTCGTGACCTCCGCGGCCGCGCCGCTGCCGTCCGACGGCGGTGTCACGGTCGCCTTGAACGACTACTGCCAGGATCCCGGTGCGGTGGGCCGCCTCGCCGACGGCCGGACCGTCTACTGCACGCAGGTACAGAACACCGACGCGTCGGTGTGGTCCTTCAGCCGGAATCCGATCCCGCGCGACCCCAATACGCGCGGCTACACCTGCGACGGCGATGCCTGCCACTGGCCCGACGGCACCGCCGTCCCCAACTATCAGCGATGCGGTGTTCTCTGCGGCGAGCCGCCCACCAATGGCGACGTGCAGAGCGGACTCTACGACTGCCTCCGAAGCGGAGCCGAATTCGAGGAGTGCGAACGCCGGATCCG
Source organism: Nocardia sp. NPDC004718 (assembly GCF_053601535.1). Lineage (NCBI taxonomy): Bacteria > Bacillati > Actinomycetota > Actinomycetes > Mycobacteriales > Nocardiaceae > Nocardia > Nocardia sp. NPDC004718. The sequence continues at coordinate 3,706 of NZ_JBSGCA010000037.1, read as the reverse complement.
ATGAGGGGCGCAGGAACGGGTCCGAGAACTAGGTGAGCCGGTGCTCGTGGATCGGTGCGCTCAACGCGGTGCCGTTGAGGTCCAGGTACAGCAGGCGCTCGGTGACGGACACGGTCACGGTGTTGCGGCGTTCGGTCGCGGCGACGGCGGAATCGATGAAGTCGCGATCGAAGCTGTAGAGCGGTATCGCTTCGGCGTGATGGATGCGCTTGCCGGGGAGTTGCGCCAGCACCTTGGCCGGGTCGCGGTGAGTGTAGACGGCGACCCGGTCGGCGAGTTTGCTGCCTCGGTGCACCCGCTCCGCGTCCGGTGCGCCGACTTCGATCCAGGCGGTGAGGCGGCCGGTGAGGTCGCGCACCAGCACCGCGGGCTCGTCGGTGGAGGAGACTCCACCGTCACTGAAGGCGATGCCCTCCTCGTATTCGAGGCAATAGGCGAGCACGCGGGTCAGCATGAACTCCGCGGATTCCGATGGGTGCTGCGCCACCCGCAACTCCAGCTCCTGGTAGACGCCCCGATCGACGTCGGCCAACTGGACGGCGAAGTTGTGCAATGTCGCGCTGAGTGCCATAGCTGCAAGAGCCTATCGCTGCCCGGTGATCAGCCCCGAGGCAGCGCGGTGGCGATGATTTCGCAAGCTGGCGGCGATGGGCTGGACGATCCGGTGTTCGGTGAATGTCCTTGAGGGCGCCTACGATTCGGCGGTGACACGTACTCGTGACGACTTGGCCGGATACGTCGAGCGCGACCTCGACGCCGACCTGGCCAGATGGTTCGCCGATCGGCCGCTGGTCACCGTGCCGGAGGAGACCCGGCCGGTGGCGCCCTTCCTCGAACGGCTGGCGCCCGCGTCCGCGGCGGCGCTGGCGGCTTTCGATCGCCGGGTGCGGTCCGGGCGGATGCCGCAGTTCCTGGATGTCCACGATTGGTCCTACGGTTTCGACTTCGCCGGAAATGGCTGCGGCATAGTGGATTCCGACTACGAGACCGAGCTCACCGACGACGATGTGTATTCGATCGGCGCGGACGGCGGCGGCAACCTGTACGTGGTGCTCACCAACGGGCAGATCGCGATCTGGTTCCACGAGGAGGAAGTGGTCGAGGAGGGCACTCGTTTCGACGACCTCGATGTCTTCCTCTGGTCGGTGGTGCGTTACCACGCGGTGCGGGCCGGGGTGCTCGAGCGCGAGGCGGTCGAGGCGGACTTCCTGGCGCTGGGACAGGACGGCGCGCTCGAGCCGAACCTCGGGTTGCTGCGCTTCATGAAGTAGCGCGTTCGCTCAGTCTTCGCCCGCTCGCCGCTGAAACGCCGGCTCGGCTCGGAAGATGTCCCGCAGCCAGGGAGCTCGGCGGTGATGCGGGCGGCTGCGGTCGGCCCAGACCGGATTGGATTCGTCACGGCGGTAGACCGCGAGTTGTCCGGCGATGCGGAAGTGCAGTCGGGTGGCCTTGCCGACCACCTCGCCATCGGTCGCCAGCGCCTCCGGCGTGGGTAACTGCACGAAGAGTTCGGGCAACTGGCGTTCGCCGTAGACCTTGCTGTGGCCGATCGCCGCCAGTATCAGCGCGAGTACTGCGCGGGTGCGCGACCAGCGCAGATCGGCGCGCAGCCAGCGGATGTCGAGTAGTCCGGCGTCGAGCCGGTCACGGAAGGCGGGCACCGCGCCGTGCGGGTGGTAGGGACCGTTGCCGACGAACAGGAACCACACCCGCTGCCAGCGTCCGTCCAGGCAGATCTCGATCGGCTCGGCCCGGTGCAGGGTCACCACGAGCGCGGCGGCGAAGGCGGGCCATTTGCCCCAGCGTGACTGCCACTTCTCGCGCAGCTGCACCAGGTCCGGATAGGCGCCGAGGCTGGCGGTGTTGATCAGATGCCGGGTGCGGGAACCGGTGTCGTCCTCGCATTCGACGCCGGCGATGTCCACCGCCACCGCCTCGCCGACACCGGTGGCATCGATTACTTCGCGCAGGTCGTAGACGCCGAGATCGCGGGCGAAGTGGTTGAGCGTGCCGGTGGGGATGACGACCAGCGGCAGTTCGTGGCGCAACGCGACGGCGGCCACCGCGGCCACCGTGCCGTCACCACCGGCGACGCCGACCGCCAGCACCGGTTCACCGTGCTGGGCGATGGCCCGCTCGAGCTGGTCGGCACAGTCCAGATCGGGCTGTGTGCGCAGCACGGTGGCGGCGGGCAGGGCCGCGATCACGTCGTCGGTGGGATCGTAATTCGGGTCGCCGGACACCGGATTCACCATGACCACCAGGCCTTTGCCCTCCACCAGCGCGGGCACTTCGCGAACCGGACGGGCCTGCGCCTCGTCGGATTCGCGCACCGGCCACCAGCGTCGCGTGGCCAGGGCGACACTGGAACCCACGGCCGCTCCGACGAGCACATCGGAACTCCAGTGCACACCGGTGTGCACCCGGGAGTAGGCGACGGTGGCGGCCAGCGGGGCGACAACCAGTGCGGTACGGGGACTTTCCAGAGCGACAGCGGTGGCGAATGCCGCGGCGCACGCGCTGTGTCCCGAGGGGAAGGAGGAGGAGCGCGGGGCCGGAACGAGTCGCCGGTGCACCGGCAGGAGTTCGGCGGCAGGCCTGCGCCGTGCGATCAGCGACTTGAGGCCCACGTTGACGACGAGACTGGCTCCGGCGACGGAGACGACGCCGCGCAGCGCGGCCCGCCGCGGCGCGCCTTGCCGGGAGGCGAGCAGCGTCGCGAGAACCAGCCACAGTCCGCTGAAATTCGCGCTGCCGGTGAGCCGCAGCAATCCGTGGTCGACCACCGAGGCAGGCAGTTCGGCGACCGCGCCGCCGATCGCTCGATCGATTCGTCCGATGCCGTGAAACTTCCGGCGCACCCAGCTACTCACTCGTTCGACATTACCGATCACCGCGCACACAAACGTGGACGCACAGCGGACTCCTGCGATGTCGGCGAGACCTAGGGCTCGGCGAGAGGTCGTGGAGTCGGGACCTGCCACGAGAACTGGTGTTGCAAAGGAATTTTCGAGAAGCCGACTTCCAGTTGCCGGGACCTGACGCTTGCTGGACAGGGCGGAACGATCCCATCCGGCCGCCGCCGCCCCGGCCGATCTCTGCGCTGCGATCGGCCGGCGCTGGTCGAGCAGCTGGTGCCCAACGGGGTGCCGCAGCGCGAGCCGATCTACTCGTCGGATCGGACGCCGCCTGCGCCTACCGGACTGCGGAAAGCCGTCCCATCGGCTCGGATATGTATGGACTGCCGCATGTGCGGTTGCACCCGCGCTCTCGACGATTTGTGGTCGCCGGATCTTCTGATCGCCGATTCGTCCGCACGCCGCGCAGCGCGCGGCTATCGTAGCGATGCGAGATTGCTGAAAAGTTGCTAGCGCGGCGCATCGGTGGGTGGGCGCGGCATGCCTCAGCTACTGAAGCCATTGCCGGGCAGGGGATACCGCCATGGCGTCGGTCGGCGCGGTGGGCCGATGTGTGCTCACCCGCGGAAGACGTATTGCCATCGAGGATCACAAAGGAGGTACACCATGACTCGCATGACGACGCGGGGCTCAGCTGATCTCACGCGCGCAGCCGGGGAGTCCGCGGAGGACGTCACCGTCAGCGACCTGACGCGCGCTTTCCGTGATCTGGCCCATGCCGCCGCCGACGAAGTCCTCGTCCGCTCCCTCGCCGAGGCCCGCGCCGAATCGGCCAGACCGCGCGCGGC